>QMME01000009.1 GCA_003647095.1 Deltaproteobacteria bacterium | reverse complement strand
TGCCTCGGTGCGCACACGCTCCGCCAGCCCCTCGATAATGGTGCGCTCCCGGGCCACGCGGTTGTCCTGGGCATCGAGTATCTGCTGCTCGGTTTGCTTCAATTCCTCGGTCTCGAAACGTTCGGCGTTGGCGGTGGTCTGCTTGCGGCGGTAGTGATCCGGTACCCGGTCCAGGTTGGGCTTGGTGACCTCGATGAAGTAGCCGAACACCCGGTTGTACTTGATCTTGAGTGAGCCGATGCCGGTTGCCTGGCGTTCCCGCTCCTCCATGCTGGCAATCACTGCCCGTCCGTCACTGGCCAGGCGGGAGTAGCGGTCGAGCCGTTCATCGTAGCCGGCGCGAATGGCGCCGCCCGCGGACAGGTCGAGCGGTGGGTCGTCTACCAGGGCGGCATCGAGCAGTTGGAAAAGATCTTCCAGGGCATCGCCGGGGCCCAGCAGCCGCCCCATGGCGGTCTCCTGCCGGGGGCCGAGCAGGTCCATCAGTTCCGGCAGGGGCCGCAGCGAATCACGCAGGCGGCCCAGGTCGCGGGGAGCCGGTTGGCCGACCGTGGCCTTGGCCAGCAGGCGCTCCAGGTCACGGATGTCACCCAGGACCCGGCGCAGGTCCTGGCGCAGCACCCCGTCTTCCAGCAACTGCTCCACCGCCTCCTGGCGCTCGCGGATGGCCTCCACCGAGACCAGCGGGTAGAGCATCCAGCGCGCCAGCAGGCGGGCGCCCATGGGGGTGGTAGTGCGATCGATGCTGCCCAGTAGCGACTCGCGCCTGCCCCCTTCCATCATGGAGGAGAGCAGTTCCAGGTTCACCCGGGTGTTGTGGTCGATGATCAGGTGATCGGCCACCCGGTAGGGAACCAGCCGGCGAACGTGCTCCAGCGACCCCGGCAGTGAAGAACGCGCGTAACCGTACAGCAGGCGAGCCGCCTGACGTCCCGGCCCGGGCTGGTGGGCCGTAAACAGGTCAGCGGGAACGTCATCGCCGCCGGCCCGCTCGAGCAGGCCCTCCTCCACCTGGCGGCAGAATGTTCCCTCCAGCAGCGGCAGCAGGCGCGCCTGCACGAACGGCAAGGCCGTTGCCGTGGCCAGCACCTCGCGGGGCTCGACCCGGGCCAACTCCTCGAGCAGTTGTTCCTGGCTATCGACATCGGTCATGCGAAACTCGGCGGTGGAGACGTCAAGGTAGGCCAATCCCGCGTCATCGCCTTGCAGCCACACCGCCGCCAGGTAATTAGGCCTGCTGCCGTCAAGATCTTCGGGTTCGGTGATCATGCCCGGCGAGACCACCCGGGTGACCTCGCGCTTGACGATGCCCTTGGCCTGGGCCGGGTCCTCCACCTGGTCGCAGATGGCCACCTTGTGGCCGGCGGAGACCAGCTTGTTGATATAGCCGGAGGCGGCGAAGGCCGGCACCCCGCACATGGGGTAGGAGTCTTTGCCCTTGGCCCGCGAAGTCAAGGCGATATCGAGGATTCCCGAGGCCAGTTCGGCGTCCTCGAAGAACATCTCGTAGAAGTCGCCCAGGCGAAAAAAGAGGATGCAATCGGGGTAGTCCGCCTTGACCTGCAGGTACTGGCGCATCATGGGCGTGGGCTTGGGAGCTGCTTGCGGAGCCCGCTTCCTTCCTGTGCTCGTCTGCCGTGCGCTCATGACCGCGCTCAATGTAACAGAGAGGAGTGGGCCAGTAAAGGCAGCCGGCCTCAAGGTTGTCCGGCAACCGGCAACTCGCCGCTGATGGTGGCTACCTGGCCGGGAGCCAGCTTGAAGGTGGTTTTCCAGTCCCGGTGGCCCTTGAGGAAAGCGCGCAGGCTGTAGGTCTGGTTGGGCACGATGCGTCTCATGGTGGTTGGTGTTCGGAAGTCGATTTCCTGTCCGTCCAACTCCAGCCTTGCTCCCGCCGGCCGGGTGGATATCTTCACCGTGGCCCAGTTCACCTTGTCCAGGCGATCCAGGCGCACCTGGAAATCACGCTGTTGTCCGGCCCGGTGCAGCTTGAAGCGGAAATTGAAGGGCTTGTAGCCCGGCCGGGATATTTCCAGCTCGTGCCACGGGCCAACAGCCACTTCCGGCACCTGGCAGGGACTGAGGCAGCGCAGTTGGCCATCGAGCCACACCCTGGCCGCGGCCGGCTGGGAAACGATGTTTACCGTGCCGGCGGGCGCCACCGGGGCCACCGCCGGGGATGATTTCTCCGGCTTGCCGCCAAGGAGGAGGTAGCCTCCCCCGACCAGTGTGGCCAGCACGAAAAAAAGCAGCAACCAGTGCCACCAGTGTAAGTGGGGCAGTCGTTTCCAGAAGGATACCTGCGGCCGGGAGTCACCGGTCGGCTCCTGGGTGGCCAGGCTGTTAGCCGGTGTTGCCGGTGTGCCCCCTTCGGCGTCCTGCTGGCCGTCACTTCCGGCCACCGCTCGCAGGTCATAGAACAAGGCCGGTTCCATCTCGACATCCCCGGCCTCGAGCAGCTGCCGGTCCCGGGCAGCTTGCAGCTTCTCCCGGAAAAGCTCCTGCAGGAAGCTGGCCAGGTCGAAAGCGGAGGCCTCCCATCCTTGTTCCTTGGTGACGCTCTTGAGGGCATCGTGCATT
This sequence comes from Deltaproteobacteria bacterium, assembly GCA_003647095.1. Classification (GTDB taxonomy): domain Bacteria; phylum Myxococcota; class B64-G9; order B64-G9; family B64-G9; genus B64-G9. The sequence goes on along the minus strand of QMME01000009.1, from coordinate 22,612 downwards.
TCCCGGGCGTTCTGGAACCTCTTGCCGGGGTTTTTGTCCAGTGCCCTCATTACCAGCTTGTCGAAACTGCCGGGGACTTCCTGGTTGAACTTTCCGGGCCTGGGCAGCTTGCTTCTGACGATGGCCTTCATTGTCTCCACGGTGCCCACGTCACGGAACAGGCGCCGACCGGCCGCCAGTTCCCATAACACCACTCCCAGGGAATACAGGTCGGTGCGGGCATCGGCTGGCCGGCCCAGGCATTGCTCGGGAGCCAGGTAGCAGAGCTTGCCCATGACCACTTTGTCAGCACGCAGTTCACGCGCCAGGTTGGCGGCCTTGGCCACTCCGAAGTCGATTATTTTGGTAGTGCCGTCCAGCGATACCAGGATGTTCTGGGGACTGATGTCGGAATGAACTATGCCCAGCGGCTGGCCGCGCACGTCGGTTTTGCTGTGCGCGTAGTGCAGACCCTCACAGGCCTCGGAGGCAATACGGGCCAGTAACGGCAGGGGTAGTGGCTGCCCGCGTTTACGGCAAGCCTTGTAAATGGCGAACAGGTTTTCCCCCTGGATGAACTCCATGGCGATGAAGTAGGCTCCCTCGGCAATGCCCAGGTCGTAGATCTGTACGATGTTGGGATGGGCCAGGCGGGCTGCCAGCTTGGCTTCGTTGAGAAACAATCCCATGAACTTGCCGCTCCGCGACAGGGCCGGCAGCAACTTCTTGATCACCACCAGTTTCTCGAAGCCCTCTATTCCCCGCTGTCGGGCCACGAATACCTCGGCCATTCCTCCGGTAGCGATTTTTTTCAACAGCAGGAAACGGCCGATTCGTTCTGGCATGAAATCCTCTTCCCTCCTGCAAATTGCGTCATATTCTTTTTTCTGAGGCGGTGCTTGTCAAGGAGGATAGACTTGCTGGCTGGTAACGGTGGTTCTTCACCATCCGCTTGCCGCGGACCTCCTCCCTGCCTGGAGCCGATGTCCCCGGCCAACTCCTGGCTCACTCATCGAACAATCTGACCAGGGCCAGCAACTCCTTCTCTATCTTCTTGAGCAGGCCGCGATCGTGGGACTGGGGCAGCTTGAGACTCAACTGGGCCGAGGACTTCTCGCCGGAGCGACTGAGCTGCTTCTTGGCCCCGGCGATGGTATACATGTCTTCGTAGAGCAGTTTCTTGATCCGCAACAGCAGTTCCACGTCCTTCTTGCGGTACATGCGTTGCTGTGATTTCGATTTTACGGGGCGCAGAGCGGGAAACTCGCTTTCCCAGTAGCGCAGCACGTATGGCTCCACCCCTACGATTTCTGCCACTTCACCGATCTTGAAGTAAATCTTGTCCGGCAGCTCGTTGTCGCGCCTCTCCGCCATACATTGTTCCCGCGGTTGCTCCGTTGGTTGTTTGCCCACCCCCGGCGGTTGCGAAGACCACCCGCCGAACCGTTGGCCGCAGCGGGGTCCCGGGCCGGGTTTACTGTCCTGCGAACTCCACTATCTTGCCGAAACCTTCCGGGTCATGCAAGGCAATATCGGCCAGGATCTTGCGATCCAGTTCCACGCCACGGTTGGCCAGGCCGTTGATGAGACGGCTGTAGTTGGTTCCGTGCATGCGGGCCGCGGCGTTGATGCGGGCATTCCACAATGCCCGGTAATCGCGTTTCTTGAGCTTGCGTCCGGTGTATGAATAGGCCAGGGCCCGGGCCACTTTGTGTACGGCGACTCGGTAGGAACTCTTCTGCATGCCATAGAAACCCTTGGCTCGCTTCAGTACCTTCTTGCGCCGCTTGTTACGGGCTGGCGCGTTGGTTGCACGTGGCATGGTGTTACCTCGACTTTCTGGCTACGCCGGCATAGGGCAGTAGGCGTCGGACCTGCCTTAAATTGGTACTGTCCAGATACATGGCCTTGCGCAACTTGCGCTTGCGCTTGCGATTCTTGCTGCAAGTGAGCAAGTGTCGCATGTGGCTCTGCTTGGCCTTGACCTTGCCGCGCTTGGTTACCTTGAAGCGCTTGGCCGCCGCCCTGTTTGTCTTCAGTTTTGGCATGATTCCTCCAACATCGTTTCAGGCCGCGGATGTTACTCGCAGCAGGTTTGTTGCTTTCAGGCTTCCTCTCCGGACTGGACGTTCTTCTCTTCCGCCGGCAGTCGTTTCTCGTCCTTGGCCCGCTTGAGCACCAGGGCCTTGGGAGAGGGGTTCAATACCATGTGCAGCAGGCGCCCTTCCATCAAGGGAGTGCTGGCCACCACGGCCAGGTCACCTGCATCGCGTACGATGCGATTCAACATCTCCATGCCGATGTCGCGATGGGCCATTTCGCGTCCGCGGAAGCGGATGGTCACCTTGACCTTGTTGCCGTCGAGCAGGAAGCGGGTAACATGCTTGAGCTTGACCTGGTAATCATGTTCCTCGGTCTTGGGACGCAACTTCACTTCCTTCAACGACTGCGCCACGGCCCGCTTCTTGGCGCTCTGTTGCTTCTTTTTCAGGGTGTACTTGTACTTGCCGTAGTCCATGATGCGGCACACCGGCGGCCGCGAGTCGGGAGCTACCTCGACAAGGTCGAGCCCCTGGTCCTCGGCGATGCGCAAGGCCTCGCCCGTGGACATTATTCCCAGTTGCTCTCCGTCGGGGCTGATAACTCTCACCTCCCGGGCCACGATGCGTTTGTTTACCCTGGTAGTATCGGTTTGCTCTCTTCTGAATCGCTTATCAGTGGCGATGTTTCACCTCCTGGGATCGGGTCTGCCCGGGCCAGGCCGCATCGGCCTCGATGAGCCCGGTGAATTGCTCAAGGGGCATGGCTCCCAGGTCCTTTCCCTGGCGCGTGCGGGGAGCCACGGCCCGTGCTTGCTGTTCCTTCTTGCCAATTACCAGCATGAAGGGGATCTTGGCAAGCTGGGCCTCGCGGATGCGGAAACCCAGCTTCTCGTTGCGATCATCCACTTCCACCCGCAATCCCCGGGAAGCCAGTTCCGTTTTTACTTCCTCGGCCCAGGGTTGTTGCTCGTCGGTGATGGGCAGGATCACCGCCTGCACCGGGGCCAACCAGGTGGGAAAGGCACCGGCATAGTGTTCCAGAAGTACCCCGAAGAATCGCTCCAAGGAGCCCAGCAGCGCCCGGTGGATCATGAAGGGACGCACCCGCCGGCTGGCGGAATCGACGTACTCGACGTTGAAACGCTCGGGTAGGTTGAAATCGACCTGCACGGTCGTGCACTGCCAGGTACGCCCCAGACTGTCACGGATCTTGATGTCGATCTTGGGACCGTAGAACACCCCCTCGCCGGGATCGACTTGGTATGGCAGGTTCATTTGTTCCAAGGCCTGGCGCAGGGCGGCGGTGGCCTTCTGCCAGTCTTCTTCATCGCCGACGTACTTGTCGGGGCGGGTGCTCAGGTAGATCTCGTATTCGCTGAATCCGAAGGCGCCCAGCAGCAGGAAGGTGTGTTCCAGGCAACCACGTATCTCCTGTTCGATCTGTTCCCGGGTGCAGAAGATGTGGGCATCGTCCTGGGTGAAACCACGCACCCGCAGCAGTCCGTGCAGTACTCCCGAGGGTTCGAACCGGTAAACCGTGCCCAGTTCGCACAGGCGGTAGGGCAACTCCCGGTAGCTGCGCAGCCGCGAGCGGTAGATCTGGATGTGGAAGGGGCAATTCATGGGCTTGACAAAGAAGGGATTGCCCTCGATCTCCATGGGGGCATACATGTTCTCGCGGTAGAAATCCAGGTGCCCGCTGGTCTGCCAGAGATCGGCCCGGCCGATGTGCGGGGTATAGACCAGCTGGTAGCCGTGCTGGAAATGAGATTCCCGCCAGAACTGTTCTATAAGCGATCGTACCAGGGCTCCCTTGGGATGCCATAACACCAGGCCTCCGCCCACCTCCTGGCTGAAGGAAAAAAGATCGAGGTTCTTGCCCAGCAGCCGGTGGTCGCGCTTACGGGCCTCTTCCACCCGGGCCAGGTGCTTTCTCATCTCCTTCTTGCTGGCGAAGGCATTGCCATAGATACGGGCCAGCATCTTGTTGCGGGCATCGCCCCGCCAGTAGGCTCCGGCCACGCTCATGAGCTTGAAAGCCGCTATCTTGCCCGTCGACGGCAGGTGGGGACCACGGCAGAGATCCACGAAATCGCCATGCCGGTACAGCGACACCGTCTCGCCGGGTTCGATGGCTTCGAGCAGTTCCAACTTGTAGCTTTCACCCTGGTCGGCGAACAGCTGATGAGCCTGCTCCCGGGTGACCTCCTCGCGGGTGAAGGGCAAGTCGGCCTCGATGATCTCGGCCATGCGCCGGCTGATGGCCTCCAGGTCCTGCTCGTTGAAGCCCCGCTCGAAGTCGAAGTCGTAGTAGAAACCATTGACCCCGTCATCGATTGCCGGGCCGATGGTGACCTTGGCCTCCGGGAACAATTCCTTGACCGCGCTGGCCATGACGTGGGCGGTGGAGTGCCGCAGGATGTTCATACCGTCCGCGGAATCCAGGGATACGAATTCCACTGCCTCCTGGCCGGCCGGAGCCGGAGTGGCCAGGTCCACCAGCCGCTCGCCGATACGGGCGGCTATGGCATCGGCTCGTCCGGAGGCTGCCGCCACCTCGGCCAAGGTAGCCCCGGCGGGTACCTCAACGGGTTTTCCGCCAGCGATGCTGATGCTGGTCATTTCACCGGCCATGGTCTTACCGTCTTCCTTCCAAAAAAAAAGCCATAGGCGCGGGCGGTTTCGAACCGCCGACCTCTACCGTGTCAAGGTAGCGCTCTCCCCCTGAGCTACGCGCCTGTAACCGCTGCGACCTCCCGAAAACACCCTCCCGGGCCGCGCACGGCCGCTTGTGCCTAGCAATGTTTGCTTTGTTTGTCAAGGACATCTTCCCACCTCGGCCGCTAACCCGGCGTCCTGGCGCGAAGATGGTCATTTCATCGGGGGGGGTGCAACCTGCCCAGCAGATCGACCAGGCCGGGAATCATCTGCGGGGGGTCCTGCAACACCACCTTGAGGGAGAAGTTCTCCAACCTGGTTAGCCGGCGGGCATCGGCGATGGTGAATCGCCCGTCCACCAAGATGGTGATCCCCATTTCCCGCAAGTTAGCCAGTAATTGCAGGAACTTGTCGTCCAGGCGGTTGTTGCGGGCGGGCACCAGCAGCTCGACCGGGCTCAGCTCCGAAGCCTGGTATACCGCCTGGCGCCCCGCGTCCGGAGACAACAGCAAGTACTTGCGACGTCGGCGGTCGATGCCCAGCCAGCGTAGCTGTTGTGCGGGGATGGTGTCCCCGACTGCCACCGCCACGGAGGTGAAGCTCATTCCCAGCGCTTGCTGTAGGAGGTCGTTGTCGAAGTCCGCGGGCAGGACGATCACCTTGCGCACCGGTCCCAGTGAATACAGCTGGTTTCTGGTCCTGGCCGCGAACTTCTTGCCTCCCAGGTGGTACCAGACCTCCACCTGCTCCAGCCCACGCAGCTGTTCGGCATGCCGGGGCAGGATGTCGCCACGCATGACAAAGAACTTGCGATTGCCCGGGAAACGCTCCTTCAACACCTGGAGCAGGCGCCCGGGAACCAGGTTGCCACCTGACAGGCGCACCTCGATGCCGATATCCTTGACCCGGGAGAACTCCTCCAGGATTGACGGATCGATGGTGGCCGGGATGGACAACGTCTTGGGCACCGGGTTGAGTATGGGCAGGCGAAAGTCGGCTCGGGCCGCGCCGCCAGGCAACAGCAGCGCCAGCAGCAGTAACCATTCCCTTGCCCTGCCGGGGACGTCCAAGATTCTTCCTCTTCCACTTGCCAGCACGAATTCAGTGTAGATCGGAGTCCATGAAAAAGGCAATGGTCCTAGACCCGGACCTCCTCGAACAGCCTGGGTTGGCCATGCCACTCCAGCAGGCGCGCCCGGGGCTGGCCGCGCTGGTAATCGATGCGCACGTAGAGCAGCTGGCGGGTGTGGCCCAGGCTGTCCAGGCTCAAAGAGGTCACCCCGTTCCAGCAGCCGGGGTTGAGGTACTCCCGGCCGGCGCCGAAGCGGCGATGGATGGGGATGTGGGTGTGGCCCATGATGACGATGTTGGCGTCTTCCCGGCGCAGGAGCCGCTCGGCCTGGTCCGACAGCGTGGGCGAGCGCTTGAGTTCACGAAAAGCAGAGAGACCCTTGAGGGCCTGGGCCCGTTTCAACGGCAGGTGGCTGAAGCGGGTACGCAGGCAGAAGAATATGTAGCGCAGTGTGGTCAGCAGGCCGAACCAGAAGTCGTTGAAGACCGCCCAGCGGGTGTACATGTTGTAGGGCTTGACCTTGTCGATGTAAGGCCGGCGTTGCTTGACCTTGTAGAGGAAGTCCTTGACGAAGAAGACCCCCCAGGGCAGGTTCAGCACCGGTTCGCGAAATCCCCGGGTGAGAAAGTAACGCTCGCTGTCGAAGCGGAAGATGGGTTCCATCTGGTGCCCGTGCTCGATGTGCACGCCGTCGAACTGGTAGGACTCGCTGACGAAAACCAGTTCTCCCTGGATGGTGCGGCGCAACACATCCTGTACCCCGGGCCAGAGAATCCCCGGATCATGGTTGCCCATGATGTAGGTTATACGCCGGTTGGCACCGCTGTTGAAGCGGCGTAGCGCCTCGAACAGTTCGCGGTGACCGGCCACGATGGCCTCGGTCTTGTCGACCGCCGCCTGCTCGGTGAGTATTCCCTTTTCCTGCTCTTCGGGCATGAGCTGGATCATGTTCATGAAGTCGCCGTTGATGATCAGTTCCAGCTCTCCGGCACCTTCTTCCTGGTGGTGGTGATCGAGAAACTCGATGAAGCGGCGATCGTAGACGAAATCTTCCAGGGGATTGACGGTGCCATCGGGGAAAAAGCGGCCATTGCCCAGGTGAAAGTCGCTGACCACCAGCTTGGTCTTAGCCGTCGCCATGGCCTCCTTCTCCGTCGGCGGCATTGTAGAGGCGGCTCTGGCGATATGCCGCCAGGGCGTGTTTTCCCAGCACCTTGCCGATGGCCGTCACCGGTACCGCCATGAGCACTCCGACGAAACCGAAGATCTCGCCGAAGGCCATCAAGGCCAGGATTACCGCTACCGGCGCCAGGCCCAACCGCTTGCCCAGTACCCTGGGGGTGATGAACAGGCCGTCGACCAGGTTGACCGCGGCAAAGATGATGCCTACCACCAGGAAGGCGCTCCAGCTGCTTCCCTCGAGCAGCAGAAACAGGCAGCTGAGCAGGATGCCGGTGGTGGTACCCACGTAGGGGACGAAGTTGAACAGGCCGGTGATGACGCCGATGGTTACTCCCGCCGGCACCCCGGCCAGGGTCAGGGCCACGGAGTAGATGACCGCCAGGATGGCGCACACCGTACCCTGCCCGCGCAGGAAGCCGGAAAAGACCTCGTCGATCTCCCGGGCCCGCTCCAAAAAGAGCGGACGACGGGCGGGGGGGACCAACTCCACGAACCAGTTCACTATGCGATCATAGTCGACCAGGAAGAAATAGGTGAACAAGGGAATCAGTACCAACACGATGAGTGCAGACAGCAGCCCGGCGATGCTTGACAGCAACTGCTGAACGATGCGGGCCAGGGGGCCGGCCAGTTGCTCGGCCGAGGCGGAGAGCTTGTTGGCGGTACTGCTGAGGACCTCTCCCAGTGACTGCCCGGAAAGTTGCCAGCCCAGGTTCTTCTCTATCCAGGGCACCAGGGCGGACTGTACCCGGGCCACGTACTGCGGTGCCTTTCGGGCCAGGGCGCCGATTTCATGGTAGATGGTGGGTATCACCAGGGCGATGACCCCGACGGTCAAGACCACCAGCACCAGCAGGCACAGGGATACCGCCAGCGGGCGAGGCCAGCTGTGGCGTTCCAACCAGTCGGCCAGCGGATCGAACAGGTAGGCCAGCAAGAAGGCCAGCAGCACCGGTGCCAACATGCCGCGCAACAGGTACAACAACAGGCCCACGGTCACCGAGACGGAGACCACCAGGGCCACCTTCCGCCAGTATGAGTGTTTTTCTGCGGGCATCCGGGAAGAGTATCGGGAGAGATGCCAGGTTACTTCTTTACCTGTTCGTCTCGGGACTTGTTCCAGGCCACCCATTCATCGGCGGCGTCTGCCTGGGCGTCGAAAGCCACCGGTGCCGACAGCTTGCCGGCAGCGCTCACGCGAATTTCCTGCATGGCCTTGGCTACCATTTCTTCCCACTCCTGCTTGCTTATTTCCTGGGGACCGGCCACCTCCACCCGACCCGGGCCTCCTGGCTTGACCCCCCGGCGAGGTACCCCGCCCCGCTTTCCGGGCTTGGGTACCCGGCCGGGTTTGGCGAAGATGGGGGCGTTGGACACGGCCACGGCACCGGTGTAGACCCGCACCACGGTGCTGCGGTCTTTCTTGGCGTCGATGCGGAAGGTGGTACCGCGAACACCGGCCACGGCATTGCGAGTGGTGATCTTGAAGGTGGAGTCGCTTCCGGTAAAGCGGGACACCACGGCGTAGACCTTGCCCTGCATGAGCCTGGCGGAGAACTCCCGGCCCGAGGACGAGAAGCGCGCCTTGTCGATGACCAGCCGGGAGTTGCGCCCCAAGCGCACCACGCTGTCGTCGGCCAGGCGGATTTCCAGGCGAGTGCGTTTCTTGCCGGTAGCCACCACGTCTCCCCAGAGGAGCGCGCTGCCCTTGTCGATGCGCGTCCACTGGCCGCCTCGCTTCACCTGCGCCCATCCCTTGAGGTAGGTAACCTGTCCGGCGGGGGACGGGGCCGGACTCTTGCCGTGAGCGTCAAGCCCCAGGCACAGGGGCAGCAGCACCAGCCAAAACCAGGAAGTGACGGACCTGTTCATTGCTTGTTCCTCCGTTGCTTGCGAGGTTTTCAGAAAACCTCATGAGCAGTCATGCTCTCCTCTGTCGGCCAGCCCGGCCGGCATGCCTCATAGCGGCTGATAACGCTGTAGTGTCACCGTCAGCCGTTGCAACATGCCACGGGCATCCACCTGCGAGGTGAAGGGGCGAAAGCCCGGCGCGCGCACCTGCAGGCGATGGCTGCCGGCAGGCAGCCTGATACGCTTGCCGTTGAGGGAGGCGCAGCTTCCCTGCAGAACCCCGTCGATCTCCACTTCGGCCTGCTCGGGTTGGCAATCCACTTGCAACGCCATGGTGTTTTCTCCCGCTAGCATGACCGGTTGTGGAATATCGGCCCGGTTGCCGGCACAGGCCGCCGCCAACAAGGCCAGTGCCGCTGTCAGCCTGGTTGCCAGCTTGGTCGGGTTCACGGCAGCAGCTTCAAGCGCAGAGAACTGGCCCGTACCGACTCCACTTCCAGTTTGAAAACACCGCCAAAATCCTTGGCCTCGAGTTCGGCCGCCAGGTCCCGGGTCTTGCCGGCCAGCATGATTTCCAGCTCCGCTTCTCCGGCCTTCATGCGGCGGGTGTAGACCGATTTCACCCCCCGCACCTGCCCGGAAAGAACGCCGGTAAGCTTCTTGAGCATGCGGCTGTTTTTGACCCCGCTGACTATCACCCGGACCCGGGTGGTGGAACTGGTTTCGGCCACCCACTTGGCGGTTATTTGTTCAATGAGTTTCTCGGCCGCAGCCTTGCCGGCGTTGCGCAGAGCCTGGCTGCCGGCGGCGGTGGTGTTGATGTTCCAGGCCTGACCGGGGACGCTGGCAGAGGCGATGACCTCGCCGTTGGAGGTGTTGATGGCCCGCACCGACACCTCGGCGCTGGCTGTCTTGTAACGGGTGCCCTCCCAGGTTTGTCCCAGGTCCCGGGCCACCGCCTTGCCGACGATGATCAACTCGGCATCGGTGGTGCGGGCCACGCGCATGGCCTGCTTGTCGGTGAGCAGGGCTACCGGGACGCTGACCTTCTTGGTACCGCTGAGGGTTTCCGGGTCGACGAAGGTGAAGCCCTTTTCGCGCATGATGTCCATGATGGTGGACTCGACGATGCGCATGTCCTCGGCCAGGACGTGCCCGCCGCTGTGGCCTCCCCACCAGTAACTCATCTTGCCGCTGCCGATGTTCTGCTCGGCCACCAAGATCAGCACCCGGGGCATGTCCTTGCGCTGCATCAGCAGCTTCAAGCTCTGCAGGTCGTTTTGTATGCTGCCGATGCCCACCTTGGCCTTCACCTCGACGATGTAGACCCCGTCTTCCTCGCGCTCGTCGGTGATGCGGTACTTCTGAACATAACCGTCCGAGTGGGAATAGATGCGGTCAGAGAGCAACTGGTAGTTCTCGGTAATGGTCTCCGAGGAGATCATGGTGCCCACGGCCGACTCCACCGCCTTGCGCAAGGCATCGTCGATGGCCTTGTCACGGGCCATGGCCTTGTCGCCCTGCATTATGGCCGCTTCGCCCTTGGCCTCGATCTCCTGCACGTCTCCGGCCCGTGCCGGCAGGGCCAGCAGCACCAGCGCCAGGAAGCAACTCGTGGCAACGCTTGGTTTCATGGCATGTCTCCTTGTCACCTTCAGCCGCCAGCCGTCAATTGGTAACCAGCAGCACCCGGCCCTGGGCCAGGAATTGCAGGTTGGCATTGGGATCGCGCAACTTGACGGCATCGGCATTGGAAATGACCACGTCGGTGCGGCTGCCTTCGGCCAGCCGCAGGGCCTTTACCACCAGGGGCTTGGAGCCGGCACGGGAACTCTTGCGGGCAGCGGCCAGGTCTTTGTAGTACGCCAGCACTCCTTTCTGCTCCAGGACCTTCTGGTCGAGAATGTTGGCACCGTAGACCACCTTGCCGTCCTCGTCGAGGATGCGGGGGGCCAGGGCCGGCATGACCTTTAGCCCGCGGGCATCGATAATGAGGCCCGAACCCGGGGCCTGCCCGGATGCCGGCAGGTTGGCGCCCTGTCCGCCCGGCTTGACCAGCGCCGAGCCCAGCGGCCCGTCCAGTGATACCTGCACCACCAGGTCCACTCCGCCGTCCGAGTAGTACTTTGTTTTCAATACCTTGAAATTACGGATGAGACCCTGCACGCGAGCGCGCATCTTGGAGTTGGTGACCATTTCCTTTTCCACGGTGATGGCGGAGTCCAACTGCACGCCCTTGAGCACCTCCAGGATGTTACGCAGGGCGTCCATCTTGGCCACTCGTTCCGCGCCCAGCCTGGCCACGGCCACGTTGGGAGCCTTCAGGTCGGGGGCGCCGCTGCCCGTGGCGGTGATGGTGCGGTTGGTCCAGTCGACCTGTCCGTGCTGCACCTGCAGGTCTCCCTGGGTCAATTCGCCACCCTGCTGGCCCCAGGCCGGGGCACACAAGACCACGGCCAGTACGGCGGTCAGAAGCACGCCACCCACTCTTGCCCGGTTCATGGACTTCCTCCTCTTTTGGATTTCCTCATGTATCACCGCAAGCTATCACTCGGTTTCAAACATTGTCAAGGTGGTTCGCCAAGCTGTGGATGACCGGATCGTTTTGACGCCTGCCGGCAAAAGTTCTTCAATCCCGGGGCGTTTTTTTGTACCTGGAACCGCCGGCACCGGGAGGCCGGTCTTGCCTATGGGTCCTATTCCCACTCGATGGTGGCGGGAGGCTTGGAGGAGATGTCGTAGAGGACGCGGTTTACCCCCCTGACCTCGTTGATGATGCGGTTGGAGATGATGGCCAGGGTGTCGTAAGGCAGGCGGGCCCAGTCGGCGGTCATGCCATCGACGCTGGTAACCGACCGGATAACCAGTGTCTGCTCGTAGGTGCGCTCGTCGCCCATCACCCCCACCGAGCGCACCGGCAACAGCACCGCGAAGGTCTGCCAGGTCTCGGCCAGCAGTCCGGCCTGGTCCGCCTCCTGTTGCAGGATGGCGTCGGCGCGACGCAGGGTGTCGAGGCGTTCGGGGGTTATCTCGCCGATCACCCGCACGCCCAGGCCGGGGCCGGGGAACGGCTGGCGCTCGACGATTTCCCGGGGCAGTCCCAGTTCGCGGCCCAGCACTCTCACCTCGTCCTTGAACAGTTCCTTGAGCGGTTCGATCAGTTCCAGGTTCATGCGTTCGGGCAGGCCGCCGACGTTATGGTGGCTCTTGATGGTGGCCGAGGGGCCGCGTACCGAGCGCGATTCGATGACGTCAGGATACAGCGTTCCCTGGGCCAGGAAACGGGCGCGGGCAAAGCGTCCGGCCTCGCGTTCAAAGACCTCGATGAACTTCTGGCCGATGATCTTGCGCTTGCGCTCGGGATCCTGCACTCCGGCCAGCGCCTGGACGAATTCAACGGCCGCGTCCACTACTACCAGGTCCATGCCGAAATGGCTGCCGAATACCTCTTCCACCGAGCGGGCTTCGCCGAGGCGCAGCAGGCCGTTGTCGACAAAGAGACAGTGCAGTTGCCGGCCCAGGGCTCGGTGCAGCAGCGCCGCCACCACCGAGGAATCCACCCCGCCGGAAAGGGCCAGGATGACCTCGTCGCTGCCTACCCGGGCGCTGATCTCCTCCCGTGCCAGGTCGATGAAGTTGGCCATGGTCCATTCCGGCCGGCAGGCGCAGATCTCCAGCACGAAGTTGGACAGCATGCGTTTTCCCTGCGGGGTGTGCACCACCTCGGGGTGGAACTGCAGGCCGTAGAAACGCCTGGCTCCATCGCGCAGGGCGGCATAGGGCGAGTTGTCGCTGCGGCCGATGACCTCGAATCCCGGCGCCGGTTTCTCCACCCGGTCACCGTGGCTCATCCACACCGGGGTACGCTCGGACCGGCCCAGCCCGCGGAAGAGATCGCCGTCGTCGAGAATCTCCAGCTCGGCCCGGCCGTATTCCCGGCGGCGGGACGGTTGTACCTGGCCTCCCAGCTGGTTCATCATCAGCTGCTGGCCGTAGCAGATGCCCAGCAGGGGCACTCCCAACTCGAATATTTCCCGGCTGCAGGTGGGGGCCTGCTCCTGGTAGACTCCGGCCGGGCCGCCGGAAAGGATGATTCCCCGCGGAGCGAAGGCGCGGATCTCGTCGGCGGACAGATGGCAGGGATGGATCTCGCAGTAGACGTTCAACTCGCGCACCCGCCGGGCAATCAGCTGGGTATACTGGGAGCCGAAATCGAGAACCAGGATTTTATCCAGAGTGAGGCCGCCCATGGTGCCGGGCCTACTGGGAAAGCGGGTAGTTGGGGGCTTCCTGGGTGATGATCACGTTGTGTACGTGACTTTCCTGGAGCCCGGCCGAGGTGATGCGGGTAAAGCGGGCCTGGCGGCGCAAGGTTTCGATATCGGCGCAGCCGGTGTAGCCCATGCCAGAGCGCAGGCCGCCCACCAGCTGGTACAGCACCTGGGTGAGCTTGCCCCGGTATGGTACGCGGCCCTCGATGCCCTCGGGAACCAGCTTCTCCTCCCGCTGCACGTCGTCCTGGAAATAGCGGTCCGAGCTGCCCGCTTTCATGGCGCCCAGGCTGCCCATGCCGCGGTATACCTTGTAGGAACGGCCCTGGTAGAAGACCACCTCGCCGGGACTCTCCTCGGTACCGGCGAACAAGGAGCCGATCATCACCGCCGAAGCCCCGGCAGCCAGGGCCTTGGTGACGTCGCCGGAGTACTTCACCCCCCCGTCGGCGATGATGGGCACACCGTGTTCATCGCCCACCCGGGCGCACTCGGCGATGGCGGTGATCTGGGGTACACCCACACCGGCCACCACCCGGGTGGTGCAGATGGAGCCGGGGCCGATGCCTACCTTGACGGCGTCGGCACCGGCTTCGATGAGCGCCCGGCAACCGGCGGCAGTGGCCACGTTGCCGGCGATGATGTCGGCACCGGCAAACGCCTGGCGGATCTGTCGCAGGGTGTCGATCACTCCCCGGGAGTGGCCGTGGGCGGTGTCGATGACCAGCACGTCGCAGCCGGCTTCCAGCAGGGCTTCGGCCCGTTGCCGGGCCGCCGGGCCCACGCCCACCGCCGCGCCCACCATCAGCGAACCGTGCTCGTCTTTGGTGGCGTTGGGAAAACGCTTGGCCTTTTGCAGGTCTTTGATGGTGATCAGCCCCCGCAGGCGTTGCTGCTCGTCTACCACCGGCAGCTTTTCCACCTTGTGGTGATGCAGGATGTCCGTGGCCTCGGCAGGAGAGATCCCCTCGCGGGCGGTCACCAGGTCGGTGGTCATTACCTGCTCCACCCGTTGCTGCAGGTTGCGCTCGAAGCGCAGGTCGCGGTTGGTGAGAATGCCCACCAGAATGCCGTCGCGTACCACGGGGATTCCCGAGATGGAGTGTGCCTGCATCAGTTCCACCGCCTCGGCCAGGAGCCGATCGGGGGCGATGGTGATGGGGTCGCGGATGATGCCGCTTTCGAACTTCTTGACCCGCTTGACCTCGTCCACCTGCTCGGAGACGCTCATGTTCTTGTGCAGGATGCCGAGGCCGCCTTCCTGGGCCATGGTGATGGCCAGGTGCGACTCGGTGACGGTATCCATGGCCGAGGAGACGATGGGAATACTAAGCCGGTGCTTGCGGGTGAGCCTGGTAGAGACGTCGGTCTGGTTGGGCAGCACCTCGCTGTAGGCGGGCAGCAGCAGCACGTCGTCGAAGGTAAGTGCCTGTTGTACCTTGTCGAGATCCATGGATATTCCTCCTGCGGTCAACGAGTCCGCCTGCACTACCGTCGCGGTGGAGGCAAACTATCTTATGGCTTGTTGGAGGTCAAGAGTGCTGGCCGGGTTTCAGGAAGGTCTCCAGGGTGGCTACCAGTTCCGCCAGTTTTTCCTCATCGTTCCACTGCTCATCGAGCCGGTAGCGGGGACCTTTCCTGTCGGTAGCCGGCTCGCCATGCAGGATGCCGCGGTCGGTGAAGCTCAGCAGCGCGTTCTTGATCACTTCCTTGTTCAAGGTCTCCTGCAACTGGATGTCGCCGCGAACGTAGAGTTTCTGCCCCTGGCGCAGGATCTGGGCGACGAGCTCCCGCTGGTGCAGGAGCCCGCCGCGCAAGCGTTCCAGCTCCCGGGCTACCAGCCAGTAGCACTCCACGAAGTGTTCCAGTACGGCCCGGAAGACCGACCGCCGGTCGGCGCCGGCCTCGTTACGTACCACGAAGCCGTTTTCCTCGTGCAGGGCCTGCTGGGCGGCCAGGCTGTCGTTGGCCCCGCGTACCACCGCCTCGAAGTCGCGCTCGGAACGGAAGAGGAATTCGTACTTGAACAGTCGCGACAGCTCCCGGATGCGTTGGTTGAGGGTCTGCGGGGGAACCGCCTCGGCGGCGAACGACTCCAGGGCCAGCACGAAAATGGCCGCCGGTACGAAATGGTGAATGATGTTGTTGCGGTAGTAGTCCAGCTCCAGGCGCCGTTGCTCGACGGCGGCGTAGACGGCATCCTCGCCGGTGTGCTTGACCGAGATGAGTCCATCGCGGGCGAACCTGGTGGCCGCCTCGGCGATGGCGCGGGGAAATTCCTGCAGTGTGGCCGAGAAACGCCGGTGTCCCTGCTGGTGGATCCAGTCGCTGGTCCAACGGGCGCGTTCCAGCAGTTCCGACTCTGCCATGCCCCGCTTGCGATGGGTAAGCAGACAGAAGGCCAGGATGGCCGACGGAGTGACGGTGTGCACGCCGTTGATGCGGTAGAGGATGGAGTAGCCCAGTTCCTGGATGGCCGCCCGGCGTTGTTCCCTGGTCATGGAGGCAGGATCCAGGTTGCGTTCCCGGAGGAACTGGCGCAGGGAGATCTGCTCGGCCACCTGGATGTAGATCTTGCCGTACTTGGAGCGCAGGTGCTCGGATGATTTCACCAGCGCAGCCACGTCTTCCTTACGCTTCTCGCCGCCGCTCAACTCGTTGACGTAGGAACGGCTCTCGATGATCTTCTCGTAGTCGACCGAGATGGGAAAGAACTGTACGTCCGGCGCGCTTCCTTCCTGGAAGGCCTCCACCAGCCAGGAGAGAATGCCGAACTTGGGGTTGAGCAGCTTACCGGTACGGCTGCGGGTGCCCTCGATGAAGAACTCGATGGGAAACCCCTCGGCCATGACGTGGCGCAGGTAGGTGCGGAACACCACCGGATAGAGCCGGTCACCCTTGAAGGAACGCCGCATGAAAAAAGCCCCCGAGTGGCGGAAGATGGGGCCCATGGGCCAGAAGGACAGGTTGATGCCGGCAGCGATGTGGGGCAGCGGAACTGCCTGGCGGATGCACATCTGGCTGATTATCAGGTAATCGACGTGGCTCTTGTGGCTGGGGCAGAAGACCACCGGTCCCCGGCGTACCGCCTGGCGGATCCTTTCGAAGTCGGCCTCTTGCAGGACCACTCCCTCGTACATGCGTTTCCAGAACAGCTGCAGGATGCGGTCCAGGGTGATGGGCCAGCGGATACGGGGCTCGGCGGCGATCTCGTCCACCATGTCGTAGGCCTGCTTGCGCAGGGCTTCTCGCCGCTCGGCGTCTCCCTGGGACAGTTCTTCTATGATTTGCTGGATCTTTTCGTCGGCCAGGATATCACGCTTGAACTGCTCGGGGGGACGGATGCGGGGACCGGTGACGTCGTAGAACTCCGAAAACAGCTGGCCGCGAACCTCTCGTTCGAGTTCCTCTACCAGCCGCTCTTCCGGCTGCCCCCGCCGGGCCGCCAGCCACTGCTGCAGGTCCAGCGGGGGGGCCAGCTTGAGCAGGGCATGCCGGTAGTTTCTCAGCAGCAGGTACAGGGAGCGGGTGAAACCGGGTGCCTGGTCCACGCCGAACAGCTGGTCGGTCAAGGCCCGGTCCTGTCTCTCGGGGTGGACGTTCCACACGATCAGGTGTGGCAGCAAGAACAGGGGACGATCGAGCCGGGGCTGCAACCGTACCAGGACGTCGATCAGGCGATCCTGGTTGGTGCCGTTGGGGCGGGTGAAGGTCACCGGCCGGTCGATATAGAGCAGGGCCGGCCGGCCCCGTTGCAGCACCGCCTCCAGCTGTCGCCGGGCCAGGCCGGCCGGTTCTTCCTCGATATCGTTGCCGGTGACCTGGCCGAAGCGATGCAGGCGCTGCAGCAGGGTGTCCATCGGCTGGACGGCGGTGGTGTTCAATCCCTCGACGAATTCCGCCAGTGGCAGTCCGTGCTTGTTACAAAGGTGATTGACAAAGAGAAAGTGCAACAGGCTGGGAGAGCGTGACACCCACACCAGTACCCCCCGCCGGGACAGCTCCCGTAGCTGGTCGATGGTCTCCTGGCCGGGATCGATGGGATCGAAGTAACGGGCGAAGAACGAGCGCAGAAACGGCCCGTAATTGCCGTGCATTCCGACCGGTTCGATAACGGCGGGCTCGCCGGAGTGGGTGTCTTCTGCTCCCATGAGTGCCTGTCCTGCCGCCTTTCCGTGGCTTTCGCCCTGCACTGCCAACTGAACGCCGCAGAGGGTATGGCGAATTCTCCGCCCGGGTCAACCGAAAACAAACTTGACGGTCCTTGACATGTCGCCGGTCGTGCCCACACTGTAATCTGGATGAATTGTGTTGCGTATTAGATGTTCTTTCCAATCCGAGAAATCTCCGGGTGTATTCCCATCACCATTTTTTTTCGCCCCCCTTCCGTCGGAAATCCTCCCCTCGGCGGCGGAAGGGGGGCATCTCACCGTCCACTGCGGCCTCATGCGATGGTTGAATTATCTACCGTAACCGACTTCAATTCTTCATGGTAAATGCGGTCGTCGTCGATATGGGGCTACCGTTGCCATCATAGGTCGGACAACCGGGCGCTCGATGGTCCTCCGGTGGCTTCGATGAGCCGTCCCCAGGCTATCCTGGCATCAGCCAGGGCGCGCACCAGCTCGTAGTTGGCCTGCGTCAATGCGAGCTCGGCGTTCAGCAACTCCAGGCTCGTCAACCTGCCAGCCTCGAACAGCTTCGTCGCATTCTCGAATGCACGTTTTGCACTCGCTATGCCGCTCCTGGCTGCCGACACCCTCTCGGTCTCGGTACGGTAGCGGCGTAGCCTGTGCACGACGTCAACCTCCACTTTTTCTTCGACATCCTCCAGTGCTTGCCTGGCTGCCGCCGCCTCCGCCTCTGCCGCCTTCATGCCGTAGTACGATGCCCCCCAGTCCCACACCGTCCAGCTCAGGACCACCGAGACGTCCCACGAACCATTGAACTCGTCGCGCACGGGAAAGTACCTCTGGTTGGGACGCTCGTAGTTGTACCCGAAGCGCAGGCCCAGGTGCGGCCACAGCCCGGAGCCCTCGATATCGATGCGCTCCTCCGCAACCGCCGCAGCCGATCGCGCCATCCCCATCTCCGGCCTCCTGGAGCGGGCCCGGGTGACGAGTCGGTCAGTGTCCCCACCGGGCTCGGGCAGCTGTGCCGAGTCGAGAACATCCTCGACGATCAATCTCGTAGTAGTCGGTACGCCAATCAGGGTGGCCAGTGCCACGCGGGCGCTGTCCACCGCGCCTGCCGCCTGGACCAGGTTGACCCGGGCCGCCGAGATCCTGGCCTGGACCCTGGACACATCCAGTCCCGTCGCCCGTCCCGCCTTCTCGAGCTCCTGCACCTGGTGCAGGTGACGGACCAGGTTCTGCAGCGATTGCCGCGTGATCTCCCTCGTCTGCTGCGCCTTGAGCAGCGTGAAGTAAGTCTCCTGGACCAGTACCCTGACCTCCGACTCCTGAGCCCGTTCCCTTTCCTGCGCGAGGTCCTTCACGTGGCTCGTGAGCTGCAAGGAGCTGGACAATGCAAAGCCGGAAAACAGTGGCTGCTCCACCGAGAAGCGTAACGAGTACTGGTTGTCCACGGCCTCGCCGAGCTGGATCGGTTCCAGGCCCGCCGCCAGCTCCTCCGGCAGCGGTATGCTGATGGAGCCCGGCTCCACGTGGCTGACCCTGCTGTAGCGCGCGGTCAGGCTCAGCTTGGGCAGGAACCGCCCGATCGCCTGCCGGTGCCGGTAATCCGCCGCTCGCACCTCGTTCTGGCGTTGTTGCAGTTTGTGGTTCCGGGCGATGGCCATGTCGACGCACCGGTCGAGATCGAGGGTCATGCTCTGCTGCGCACCCGCTCCGCTCGAGGCCAGGAAAACGACCAGGAGCACCGTGGTGGCTGCGACCACCCGCCCCCCCGGTAGTCCCCGGCGCAGCTTCGCCAGGCCGTCGTCGAACAGGTCGTACAGCACCGGGATGAAGACCATGGTGAGAAAGGTCGCCGCCGTCATGCCGCCGATGACCGCGGTGGCCAGGGGCGAGAAACGCTCTGCGCCCAGGGCCCACTCTGCGGCCAGGGGCACCATGCCGGCTATGGTGGACAGCGACGTCATCATGATGGGGCGGAAGCGCGTCTTCACCGAGGACAGCAGGGCTTCTCGCCGGGTCGTCCCCTCCTGGCGTCGTTGGCGTATGAACTCGATCAGTATGATGGCGTTGTTGACCACTGTGCCGACCAGGAGAATCAGGCCTACCATCACCGGCATGGATACGGGTTTGCCGGCCAGCCAGAGGGCGGCAAACACGCCGATCAGGCTCAAGGGAATGCTCATCATGATGGTGAGCGGGTGCAGGAACGAACGCAGCTGGGCAACCAGCAGCAGGTACACTGCCACCAGCGCGATGCCGAAGGCGGCGAGCAGCTCGGTCTTGGCCTCGGTCAGGTCGGACTTCTCCCCGGTGAGGACCATCTCGTACCCGTCGGGAAGCTCGATCTTCTCCAGTGCCCTGTCGATATCGGCGACGATGAAGTTCAGGGGCCGGCCCTGGGTGAAGGCCGAGACCTCCAGCGTGGGTGACAGATCCTCCCTGGACACCACCTCCTGGCCGCGTTCTTCCTCCAGGGTCGCCACCGCCCGCAGGGGAACGGAGTGGAGTGAGCCCGGGACGAACACCGGATAGTCCAGCAAGGCGTCCACTCCCTCGCGGCCCTCGTTCCGGTACTCGACCAGTATCGGATCGGGCGAGCCCTCGACACCGTAGAAGTCCCCTGCGTACACGCCGTACGAGCCCATGGCCATGATGGCTGCCACTTGCTCGGGCGAGAGTCCGAGCTGGCCGGCCCGCAGTTCGTCCACCTTCACCAGCATTCGCCGCTGGTCGAACCGCCAGGTCCTGGTGGGTTCCACCACGTTGGCAACGGTGGCCAGGCGGTCGATCACTTCTTCTCCCAGGTGGTCCAGGACCAGGGGATCGTCTCCGCTGAGACGCACTATGATCGGCGCGGAGGTGGTCGACTTGGCGGTGTTACCCATCTCCCGAACCGTGGAGGTGCGGATGTTGGGCACCCGGGCCAGCTTCTTCCTCACCCGCGCCTCGATGTCCCATATGCTCTCGTTGCGATCGGTTCGATCGGTCAAGGTAACGGTGATCGCCCCCTGGGTTGGACCCTGCACGCCGAAGGAGGCAAAGGAGCGCATGCCTTGCTCGAAGCCGACCTGGGATTGGATCTTTACCACCTGGGGCTCGCTCTTGAGAATCTCCTCAACCTGGCGCACCGTCCGCTCGGTCTCCTCGAGGGACGAACCGGAGGGTGTCTGAAGAGTTATGAAGAAGCTGCCGCTGTCCATCTTGGGCAGAACCTCCATGCCCTGCCCCCGCAGGCCGATCACCGAGCCGGTGAACATGAGCAGCATGATGCCGACCGTCAGGGCGCGATGGCCCAGGGCCAGCTTCAGGATGTAGAGGTACCCGTCGCGCAGGCGATCCATCAGCCAGACGAAAGGCGAGATGAGCCTCTCACCCCACCTGTCCAGCC
This sequence comes from Deltaproteobacteria bacterium, assembly GCA_003647095.1. Classification (GTDB taxonomy): domain Bacteria; phylum Myxococcota; class B64-G9; order B64-G9; family B64-G9; genus B64-G9. Next base: position 2,030 of record QMME01000009.1, on the reverse strand, counting down.
TGCTCCTGCCCGCGGTGTACAGGGTCAGCACCGGCACCAGGATCAGGGCCACGAGCACCGAAGAGGTGAAGGCGAAGATTAGCGTCAAGGCCAGGGGTCCGAAGGTCTTTCCTATGAAGCCGCCCAGGAACAGCAAGGGGATGAGCACGACCAGGGTCGTCGCCACGCCCGCCAGGACGGCGAGTCGGACCTCGTCGGTCCCCTGGACGGCTGCCTGCTCCGCCGTCAGTCCCTCCGTGTCGCGCTTGCGGGTGATGTTCTCCAGTATAACCACGGTTGCGTCCACCACCATGCCTACTGCCAGGATGACCGCCGAGAGCGTCACCATGTTGAACTCGACACCGAAAGCCTGCATGAAGGCGAAGGTCAGGCCGTACGACAGGGGCATGGACACGATGGTCACCGCCGAGGTCTTCAGGCGTCCCAGGAACAGGAAGATGATGATCGAGGCGAACAGCAACGCCTGCCAGACGTTGGACAGGAGGTTGTCGACGGACACCTCCGTGAAGGTGGCGCTCTCCTCGCCGACCAGGAACCGGTAGCCGGTGTACTGCTCTCCCAGTTGCTTGACCTTATCCTGGACGGCGTGTACCACCTTGACAGTGTTCGCATCGTCGGTCTTGAAGACCTGCATGGCGATGGCTGGAGTGCCGTCCACGGCGAAGCGGGCATCGTCGTCCAGAGCTCCCCGCCGGATATCGGCTATCTCGCCCAGTAACACGCGCGAACCGTCGGGCAGCGTCAGGGGAATGTCTGCGAACTCCCCGATGCTCGCGCTGCGGCTCTCGATCCGGAACATGGTATGTGTCGTCTCCGTCCGTACCTGGCCGGCCGGTCGGGCCGCGTTGTGCCGGCGGATGGTCTCTATCACCTTCTGCAGCGGTATGTGGTAGGCCTCCAGGTCGCGCCGCTTCACCTCCACCAGCAATGCCGGCTTGTTGCCGCCGAACACGTCGACCGCCGCCACTCCGTCGATGCGCTGCAACTCAGGTGCGAAACGGTCCTCGGCCATCTTGCGCGCCTGCACCAGGTCCTCCGCCGTCACGCCTACGGAGATGACCGGCCGGTCCGAGGTGGAGAACTTCAACACCTGGGGTTCGCGTATGCCGGGCGGAAGTTCGCTACTGATCCGGGCGATAGCGTTCTGCACGTCCACCGCCGCCAGGTCCACCTGGCGGTCGTAGCGGAACTCCACCGATACCAGCGACAGGTTGTCCTGGGAGGTGGAGCGGATCTTGACCACCCCCTCCAGCGACGCGAACTCCTCCTCCAGCTTCTGGCTCAAGGTCTCGTCGACATCGCTGGCGTTGGCACCCGGATAGGCGCTGATCACGTTCACCAGCGGTGGCGCGGTGTCCGGAAACAACTGCATGGGTATCGATACGTAGGCCCGGGCGCCGAAGATGGCCGCCGCTATCACCAGGGCCCACACGGCATAGCGGTTCTTGAGAGTGGCTTGAGTGAGGCTCATGGCATCTTCCTTTCGACGGACACGGGGTAGACGGCCATGCCGTCCCTGACCGCCTCGAGGTTTCCAACCACGACCCGGTCACCTTCCTGCAAATCCGCGTCGACGCCGACCCACTCGCCTTCACGGATGTAAGGTTTCACCTCGAGCCAGTGGGCGGAACCGTTGCGGACCGTGTACACCCCGGCACCCGTCTTGGTTTCACGGACTGCTGCGGCCGGAACCAGCAGCGCCTGCCTTTTTTCCTTGAGGACGAAGGCGACGTCGACGGACATGCCGTGCCAGAGACCGGCACGCCCTTCGTTGTCGAGGGGAACCCGGACATCCATGGTGCGGCCCGGCCCGGCGGCCATGGGGGAGATGGAGGATACTGTGGAGCGTACGGGGTGTGTGCCTTGCGTGTCCAGCAGCACCGGCGTTCCCTGGTGGATCCCGGCCAATACGTCTTGTTCGTAAACACGGACGCGGACCTCCAGCGTCTCGTCGCCGAAGATCAACAGCGGCCGGCCCGGCGTCGCGGTCTCACCGGGTTCCGCCAACCACTTGAGCACCTTGCCGTCGA
>QMME01000008.1 GCA_003647095.1 Deltaproteobacteria bacterium | reverse complement strand
GGTAATAGAGATCTTCCCGGAAGTCTCCCTCGCCGATGGCGGCCATCAAGTCGCGGTTGGTGGCCGAGATGATGCGCACGTCGGCCCGCACGCTCTTGGTGCTGCCCAGGGCCCGTACCTCCTTGTCTTGCAGGAAGCGCAGCAGCTTCACCTGCACCTTGGGACTCATCTCGCCCACCTCGTCGAGAAACAACGTGCCCCGGTTGGCTTCCACCACCAGGCCGGGGTAGTCGGTGGTGGCATCGGTGAAGGCACCCCGCTTGTAGCCGAACAGTTCGCTCTCCAGCAGGGTCTCGGGCAGGGCACCGCAGTTGACCGGCACGAAGGGCTTGTCGGCGCGGCGGGAAAGCTGGTGAATGGAACGAGCCACCAGTTCCTTGCCGGTACCGCTCTCGCCGTAGATGACCACCGCGGCATCGGTCTGGGCGATGGAGCTGACCTGCTCCATCACCCGGCGCATAACCGCGGAGTTGCCCACCATGTCGATCTTCTTGGCCCGCTGCAGCATGGACTTGAGGTGGGCAATCTCCTCCGACATGCGCAGGTTCTCGATGACCTTCTTGAGACGGTGGAGGAAATCATCCTGTGACAGCGGCTTGTTGATATACTCGTGGGCACCGGACTTGATGAAGTGCACGGCGCTGTCGATGCTCCCGTAAGAGGTCATGACGATGACCGGGATCTCCGGGTTCAGATCCTTGATGGCCCCCAGCAGGTCCTCGCCGTCCATCTCCGGCATGCGGATGTCGGTCACCACCAGGTTAATGTCGCCGGCCCGCAGTCGTTCGATGGCCTTTACACCGTTGGTGGCAAACTCCAACCGGTAGGGCTCGTTACGACAGAACGTCTTCACCATCTCCAGGGCCGTCTGGTCGTCGTCGACCACCAGTATCTTCAACCTGTCAGTTGCCATGCACCCTCCAGGGCATTGTTACCACGGGGCAAGCCACAGAAAATCAAGAGAAACACCACACCAAGCCGATGCAATGTGGTATTATCACCATAATTACGGCAGAAACTCAAGAAAAAAAACACCCCCAACGTGGAGGTTTTTGCATACAGATCCGATGGTTACAAAACAGGACAAATCATGGCACGAAGTATGCTTAGGTTTATTGCCGCAGTTGGCGGTGGAAATCGCCGGGCTCTTTTCAAAGTGTATTCGTTTAGAGGAGGAATCGATGCGGGTGTACATGGTTTCCCCCCCGCCTGTTTGCCTGCACGAGTACTCCTCGTTTTTGGGAGATGCGCCCATCGGGCCGTGGGTTCCCCCCCCGCCCGCGGTCCGGGAAAGCGTCTCCCATTTTTTATTACCGTCAGTGTAACCTGACCAGCAGCGGCGTCACCGTCATGGGAGTGTTGCCACCCATGGTGGCCAGCTGCAGCAACATCCTCTGGTTGGCATCGAGCAGTTCCAGCAAGGAAGCATCCAGCCGGGGCAGCAGTCCCAGCTCGGTCAACAGGGCCCGCAGGGAAAACCCCGGACGGGGCACGTGCACCACCTCGACGGGTTCCCGCGAACCCAGGCCGGCCCGCTGGCGGGCGATCTCCAGGGCCCGGCTCAGGCCGCCCAGCTCGTCCACCAGGCCTCGCTGCCGGGCCTGCCGGCCCGTCCACACCCGCCCGCGGGCGATGCGATCGATCTCCTCGGGCTGGCGGTGTCGCCCCCGGGCCACCAGTTCCACGAACTTCTTGTAGAAGGCCTCTACGTTTTGCTTGATCAGCTCCATCTCCTCCGGGGTGCGTCCCCGGAAGGTACTGTCGAGATCGGCCAGCCGGCTGCGCTTGACCACTTCCTTGCTTATCCCCAGCGAGGCCCAGAGATCACTGAGATCGAAGAACATGGCGAAGACGCCGATGGAGCCGGTGATGGTGGAAGGCTCGGCCACGATCACGTCGGCCGGGGCGGAGATGTAGTATCCGCCCGAGGCGGCCACCTTGCCCATGGACACGATCACCGGCTTGCGCTCGCGCAGGCGAACCACCTGGCGCCAGATGAGGTCCGAGGCGGCCCCGCTGCCGCCGGGGGAATCCACCCGCAGCACCACCGCGCGTACCTCGTCGTCGTCGCGCAGCTGCTCCAGGATGGCGGCGATCCGGTGGGCGTTCATGCCCCCGAAGGGTGTGCCCCGGTAGGCGATGGTGCCGCTGGCGTGCACCACCGCCAGTTGCGGCGGCCGGTCCCAGCGCCGCGGCGACCGGCGTTCGTGCAGGTAGCCGGCCAGCATGCTGGTCCGGTGCCCCAGTTGCTCGGCCAGGTAGTCTTCCAACTCGTCCGGGTAGACCAGCTTGTCCACCAGCTTGCTGGCCAGCGCCTGCCGGGGGGTGAGCAGGCCGCCGTCGATGAGCTGCTGCGCCCGTTCACGACTGATGCCGCGACCGTTGGCCACGGCCGAGAAGAAGGTGTCAGCAGCCTCGTCGGCCAGGCTGTCGAGCACCTGCCGGTGAGCCTGGCTGGGCTGTTCCCGGGTCAGGGTGTCCACCGCGGTCTTGAAGTCTCCCACGCGCTGGTACTCGGCCCGGACCCCCATCATCTGCAAGGCTCCTCCCAGGAACAGCGCCTCCACGCTGGGCCCGGTCACCATGAAACCACCCCCGGGGTTGAGCAGGATGGCGTCGGCCGCGCAGGCCAGGAAATAGCGCAGGTTGTCGGCGTCGCGCAGGTGTACGAACACCTTCTTGCCCGCCCGGCGCAGGCGCTCGAGCTGCCGGCGCAGGTCCTCGACCATGACCCAGCTCAACTCCGGATCCTCCACCTGCAGCAGCACGCTGTCGACGCGCTCGTCGTCGACCGCCCGGGCCAGGGCCTGCTCCACCTGCCAGGCACTGGTACGACGGCGGAAGAACAACCCGCGGGACGGCTGCGGCCCGGCGCTCAGGCTGGAGTCGAGGACGATGCGTACCGTGCGTCCGTGCCCCACCACCAGACCCGGGCCCGAGAGGTTGGAGGCCCGGGCAGCCAGCAGCAAGTAGGCGGCATCGAGACCATCCGGGCCGTTGTTCACCCCCACGTAACCGGAACTGCCCATGTGCAGGAAGTCCACCGCCAGGCCGGCGCCGAAGTTGCCGTCGAGATCGGCACTGGCGAACAGGCGCAAGCCGGCGAACAGGGTGAGCCAGGCCGAGAAGCGGGCTGGTGGATCGTCCGCCCCTTCCACCATCCGGTAGTCGGCCGCCAGGGTAAGCCGCTCGGGTGCGAACCACAGGGGCCGCAACGCCACCCCGACATCGAGCAGGCGCCGGGAACGAACGCCGTTGAGGCTGGCCCGCCCCAGGTTGCGACCCACCAGGCCCAGGCTCAGGAAGCGGAAGGGCCGCCACAATGCTCCCAGGGAGAAATCCAGGGAGTTGTCGGCATCGTTGTTGGCGGGATCGAGTATCTCCAGCGAGCCCGCCAGAGCGAAACTGCGCTCCACCGACAGCACCGGCAACGTCAACGAGTACTTGAGGTAGTCGAAGCCGTCGTCCTGCTCGAGCGGCCGCAGCCACTGGATGCCCAGGCCCAGGTGACCGCTCCGGAAAAACAGTCCCTCGGCGCCGGCGCTGCTGGGTCGGCTCGCCTGTCCCGGTTCCACCAGCAGGTTCTGCTGGTGCAGGAACATCACTTCCAGCCCCCGGCCGAAGCCCACCCCGGCGGGATTCACCACCGGCGCCAGCATGTCCGGGAAGTAAGCCACCGATACCGCCGGCAGTTCCATGTCGAAGGTGAGCGCGTAGGGACCGGTATCCTGGGCCGCGGCCGGCCCGGCCAGCAGCAGTGCCAACAGGACCTGGCCAACGAATCGGCTGCATGCTTGTTGCTTCATGTCTCTCTCCTTGTCTGGACAGGCGCCAGCATAGCCAGCCTGCACGTGCTCCAGCAAGAAAATCCTGGACCGAGGGTTTCCCGCCTCGGCCGGGAAATCCGGTGAGCCCGGCCGCTTGACACCCGGCTGCGCGGCGTGCTTGATTATCTCCATCCTGAAACACGATGTCCCGGTGCGGCATCAGTTGGAGGTTTGGCCCATGCGCAAGTGTCCCAAGTGCGGTCGGGAAAACGATGACTCCTTCTCTTTCTGCCTCGATTGCGGCGAGCCGCTGGTTCCCAAGCCGGCCGCCAGCGGTCAACAGGCCGCCGCTTCCACCTCGCCGCCGTCGGCGGCGGCCCAGCCGGCCGCGGCCCCGGCAGCATCTTCTCCTGCCCAGCAGAAGGCCGCCCCGGCCAGCCAGGCGGCCCAGCCTGCAGCGGGCGCGGAACCGACCCTGCCCTGCCCTTCCTGCGGCAAGCCGGTCAACCCCGGCGATGCCTTCTGCGCACACTGCGGTCACCGCATGAGCGACTCGGGCCCGCGCAGCACCATGTTCCTGCACACCGCCGGCCCGGAGGCGGGCGCCCAGCCGCGGGCGCGGCTCATTCTCATCAACCCCGACGGCACCGAGGGAGCGGTCTACAACCTGGCCGAGGGCAAGACCGTCATCGGCCGCAGCCAGGGTGCCATCCAGTTCAGCGACGATCCCTACATGTCTCCGCAACACGCGCAACTCGAATACAGCCAGGGCCGGATAACGGTGAGCGACGCCGGCAGCCTCAACGGCGTCTACCTCAAGCTCACCGCCCCCACCGCGGTGGCCCCGGGGGCCACCTTCCGCATCGGCCGCCAGCTGCTGCGCCTGGAACTGCCAGGAGAGTTCACCCCCCTGGACATCAAGGCACCCGACGGCGACGACAGCCGCTTCTGGGGCAGCCCCCCGCCCACCGTCTGGGCGCGGCTGGTGCAGGTGCTGGAGGGAGGCAAGATCGGAGAGATCCACCTGCTGGTGCTGCCCGAGGTGATCATCGGACGCGAGGAGGGCAACATCCGCTTTCCCGAGGACGGCTTCATCTCCTCCCGGCACTGCGCGCTCACCAACAAGCAGGGCGACTGCCAACTGCGCGACCTGGGTTCTTCCAACGGCACCTACCTGAAGATCTCGGGCCCGCGCCAGCTGCAGAACGGCGATCGCCTGCAGGTGGGCAGCCAGGTACTCAAGGTGGACCTGTCCTGAGTCTTCACAACACCAGCAGCACCAGCATGCTACCCAGCCCGACGAGGGCGCAAGCCGCCGGCCACAGCCCGCCGGCGGGTACCCGCCGGCAGCCATTCCGCAGCATGTCCAGCCAACGACCCCGGCATGCTTCCGGCTGCAGGTAACGCAGGCGCAGCCTGCCGATGAGCAACTCGTCGCCGTGTTCCAGCCGCCGGAGTTCGCTGCGGCGGGCGTTGACCAGGCAGCCGTTGGCACTGTCCAGGTCGCGCAACCAGGCGCGCCCGCGCCTGAACTCGATGCGCGCGTGCCGGCGCGACACGCAGGAATCGTCCAGCACGATGTCGCAGTCGGCACCGCGGCCGAGCAACAGGCTGCCGGCGGGCCCCAGCTCCAGGCTGGAGCCGGCCCGGGGGCCGTTGAGAAGCAGCAGCCGCGCCGGTACCGGATGGCGGTCTTCCGCGGCGTCCGCTTCGGCCAGCAGCCGGGCCGGGTCGGCGGCTGCAGCGGCGCAGGTCAACAGGAAGGCCCCGGCGCGCACGCGGTCCCCGATGCGCAAGGGCACGGCCTGGTGGGCAACCAGGCGGGTGCCGTTGAGGCGGGTACCCAGGCGGCTGCCCAGGTCGGTGATCTCCCACCCTTCCTGGCAACGTTCAACGAGGAAGTGTCGCGCCGACACCGAGGCATCGGGCAACTGCAGGTCAGCCTCGGCGGCCCGGCCCACCAGCAACTGCTCCCGGTCCAGGTCTACCTCGGCAAGCAACCCCAGGCGGGTTCCCTCGGCAGCCACGGCCTGCAACTTCAGTTTCATCTTCCCTCTCCTTTCCTTTCTCCCTTTCGATCGCCGGCCAGGGGGTGACGAGCGGCCAGCAACGACGCCACCCGCTCCACCCACTCATCGTGCGGTGCCAGCAAGCGCAGGCGCTCGAGCTGGCGCCGGGCGGTGGCCGGGTCGCCGCTCTCCAGGGCCACCACCACCAGGTTGCGCCGGGCATCGAGGTAGCCGGGATCCATCTTCAGCGCCCGCTGAAAAAAATCCCGGGCCAGCTCGATGCGACCCCGCTTCCAGTTAACCACCCCCAGCCCGTTGACCGCCTGTACCAGCTCCGGGCGGCACTCCAGGGCCTCGCGTTCGCGGCGCTCGGCCAGCTCCAGCCGGCCCCGGGCCAGCTCCACCAGGGCCAGGTTGTGCAGGGCGTCTGCAAAGCAGGGGTTGTATTCCAGGCTCAGGCGCAGGCATACCTCGGCCCGGTGCAGTTCGCCCCGCGCCAGGGCCCGGGCCCCGGCCAGGTTGTGCTCGGCGGCCTGGGGATTTATGGGGGCGGTGGCCAGGCAGCCGCCGCCTGCCAGCGCCAGCAACCAGCTCACCAGAAAGATCCGCGAAGTTTTCATGAGCCACCTCCACCGGGGGCCGGCAAGGCGATGCGGCCCCGGGGAACGATCTCCGTTCGGGCATCCAGTTCCAGGAAGCTGACCACCCGCAGGCGCGGCAGCACTTGCGACACCAGTCGCCACAGGGGCCGGCGGATGTCGGGACGGGTCAACACCACCGCTTCCGGCTGCTGGCCGGCCACCGCCCCGGTTACGGCGGCGACGATGGCCTGGGCGTGATCGGGTTCCAGGGCCAGGGTGGTGCCGGATTCGGAGCGTTGCAGGCCCTGCTCGATGACACCCTCCAGCCCGGGATCCAACAGCAGCGCCTCCAGCCGGCCTTCCGGGGCCACCTGGTGGGTGATCAGCGGCGCCAGGGAAGCGCGCACTCTCTCGGCCAGGGCCGCGGGATCGGCCTCCACCCGCGCCCACTCGGCCAGGGCCACCAGGATGCCGCGCAGGTTGTGCACCGATACCTGCTCCTCCAGCAAGCGGGAGAGGATCTCGGCCAGCAATACCGGCGGCACCAGCCGCGGCACCACCTCGCGCACCAGGGCCGGCTGCTGGCGTTCCAGGCGATCGAGCATGTCCTGGGCTTCCTGCACTCCCAGCAGCTGCGGCGCCACCCGCAGCAGGGCCTGCAACACCTGCTCGTCCAGGTCGGCAGCAGCGACCTCGCCACCGGCCCGGGGAATGCCGTCGAGCCACAGGGTCCAGCGGCCCCGGCGCCCGCCCTGGACCAGGCGGATGGGCGGCACCGCCACCCCCAGGCGCCGCTCGATCTCCCGGCGCATCTGCTCCAGCCGTTCATCATCCAGGGACACCCTGCCGGCGCCGTCGATTTCCAGGATGATCTCCCGCTCGGCGCCGTCTTGCGACTGCTGCTTTTCCGCCGTCTCCAGGCGCCCGGCCAGCCGTACCCCCAGCACCACCAGCCCCACCGCCAGCAAGCCGAAGGCCAGGGTGGGCATACCCGGCACCAGGGCCAGCAGGCCCAGCACCGCCCCGGCCATGAGTGCCACCTGGGGGTGGGCGGAGATCTCACCCAGCACCTGCCGGCCCAACTGCCGGGGACCGTCGCCACCGCGTACGCGGGTGACCACCAGCCCGGCGGCGGTGGAGACCAGCAGGGCCGGGATCTGCGATACCAGGCCGTCGCCGATGGTGAGCACGGTGTAACGGGTCACGGCCTCGCCCGCCTCCAGTCCCTGCTGCAGTGTTCCCACCAGCAAGCCCCCGGTGATGTTCACCAGGGTGATGATGATGCCGGCCACGGCATCTCCCTTGACGAACTTCATGGCCCCGTCCATGGCCCCGTAGAACTGCGACTCGCGTTCCAGCTCCGTGCGGCGCCGACCGGCCTGCTGCTGGTCGATGACCCCGGCGCGCAGGTCGGCATCGATGCTCATCTGCTTGCCGGGCATGCCGTCGAGGCAGAAGCGCGCGCTGACCTCGGCCACCCGCTCCGCTCCCTTGGCAATGACGATGAACTGCACCACCGTGAGGATGAGAAACACCACTCCTCCCACCAGGGGGTTGCCGCCTACCACGAAAGATCCGAAGGCCCTGACCACCTGGCCGGCATCCGCCTGCAGCAGGATGAGGCGGGTGGTGGAGACGTTCAGCGACAGGCGGAACAAGGTGGTCACCAACAGCAGGGTGGGAAACACCGACATCCGCAGCGCCTCCCCTACCTGCAGTGCCAGCAACAGCAGCAGCACGGCGATGGAGATGTTCAGGGCCAGCAGCACGTCCAGCACCAGGGTGGGCAGGGGCAGGATCATCATGGCGGTGGCCAGCACCGTCATTCCTCCCAGCAGCAACTCGGCCCGCCCGGCCAGCATGCGCACCCGTTCGAAGTCAACCCGCATGTACACCTCCCGTCTTTTTGCGGGTGGTTACGCAAACATCGTGCCAGGTCGGTAGTGCCGGTTTTCCGGGAGGTTGAAAGGAAGCGGCGGCGGGGTTGGTGCGGATTTTCCGGACTGGCCGGTACGAATTCCGGACACCCGGACCCGGTTCAGTGCCGGCGGCGGGCGAGTGCCAGGACCAACAGCAACAGCAGCGCCGAGCCCGCGCCGGCCGGGCCGGAACTGGAGCAGCCACCGCTGACGTTCTTCCGGCCGGCCAGGTCGAAGAACACCAGCAGGGGACATTCCACCGCCTGGCCGGCCACCACCCGGCAGTGGAAGCTGCCCGGCTCGGCTCCCTCCAGCGAGGCGATCAACTCGACGTCGCCGGCAGCGAGCAACACCTCGTAGTAGCCGTTCTCGTCGGTCAGCAGGGTACGCTGGTCGGGCAGGCGCACCCGCGCCCGGGCCGCCGGGCCGGCCAGCAGCGGTTCTCCGCTGCCTTCCCGGCGGAAGAGCTTGAGCACGTAGCCGTAGAGCTTGCCCTGCTCCGCGGGCAGCGGCCGGCAGCTGCCATCGGGGCTGCAGTACAGTTCGGGCAGGCAGTAGCCACAGCTGAGACCGCAGTTGCCGTCCGGCCCGCAGGCACGCCCCTGGCAACTGGGCTGGCAGCCGGGCTGGGCCTGGCACAAGCCATCCGGCCGGCATTCCTGGCCGGGGCGACACTGGCCGCATTCCGTGGCGCAGACGGGATCGGGGCCGCACTCCAGCCCCGTGCAGTCCGGCTGGCAGACGCACTGTCCCTGCTGGCACTGGTGGCCGTCGGGGCAGCCGCCGCAGTCCGTGCCGCAGACGGGATCGGGACCGCACTCCAGGCCCGTGCAGTCCGGCTGGCAGACGCACTGTCCCTGCTGGCACTGGTGGCCTGCGGGGCAGCTGCCGCAGTCCGTGCCGCAGACCGGGTCGGGGCCGCACTGCCGCCCGGAACAGTCGGGCTGGCAGGACCGGGTCAGGCCAATCGAGCACCAGGTCTCCGCCCCGGCCGTCACCGTGCAGCTGCGGCTGGCCGGCTGGTAGCCGGGGGCCGCCGCGGTAACGGTGTAGCCGCCGGGATCGAGTTGAAACGACCAGAAGGCATCGTTGTCGCGGGCGCTGGCCGCCGGGCCGTCCTCCACCTGGACGGTGGCCCCGGGAATGCGCACGCTCATGTCGCCGTTGCCCTGGTCCTCGTAGATCACGCCCTGCAGGGTTCCCTGTGTGGGTGTGGATTCCAGGTTGTGACGGATGATGGCCACGTAGCTCGACGTCAGCGTACGCAGGTTGTGGACGATGCCGTAGGAACAGCCGCGCGCCTCGTAGGTCCACAGGTCTCCCCAGGGATCACCGCTCTCGTAGAGCACGATGTGCCCGCCGGTGTTCGAACTGTTGCGGTAGACGAAGGCATCGGCCAGCTGGGCCTGGTCCCGGGGTATCTGGTCCCAGTGGGTCTCCGAGTAGCGGAAGTCCCGGGTGCTGTAGGGATGGGAGTTTTCCGTCACCGGCGAGGGGCCGGGCACCTGCCAGACCTTGGCCACGAAGCCGGAGCAATCGGCGCCGTAGGAGCCGGTGTGGGTGCAATCGGGACAGGAGCCGGAGCAGGAACCGTGCTGGGTACCGTCGGTGCGCCAGCAGCCGTGACCCCACCAGTAGGAGTAGTCCACCGCCGGCTTGGCCAGGTCGATTATCTGCTGCCTGGTCATGGTCTCCGGCGCCGCCCGGGCCACGCCGGACCCGGCCAGCACCAGTGCAACAACCACGCAGGGCGCCCTCATCGTCAAACCTCCTCCACCGTACCCGGGCACGGCTATCCTCCATGTATGATGATTCTATTGCAAGACACGAGTCCGGGGCAAATCGGCACCGGCAGAGCGATCCAGGCTCTCCACCGCCCTGATGATCTCGGCCACCGCCTGGTAGGACTCCTCGGGGACCTCTTCGCCCCATTCCAGCCGCACCAGGCTCCGGGCCAGGCCGACCTGCTGCACCACGGCGATGCCCAGGCGCTCGGCCTCGCCCTTGATGGCCCGGGCCCGCTCGGCCCAGCCGGATACGATCACCCACGGGGCCTCGTCCTCCTCCGGCCGGTAGGCCAGGGCCACCGCCACGTGGGTGGGGTTGACCACCACCACCCGGGCCCGCGACAGCGACGACATCCCCACCCCCTGCAGCAGCTGGCGGTGCTGGCGCCGTCTTTCCTGGCGGATGTGAGGATCGCCTTCCTGTTCCTTGTTCTCCTGGCGCAGCTCCTGGTCATTCATGCGCATGCGGCGCAGGTGACGCCGCCGCTGCAACCACCAGTCGAAGCCACCCTGCAGCAGGCCCAGCAGGCACATGACCGCGGCCAGCCGGAGCAGGATCCCGGCCGTGGCTCCCACCAGGACGTCGAGTTCCCGGGCCTCGGCCAGCAACTCGAGCAGGAACGGTACCACCAGGGCCGCCCCCAGCAGGGCACACGCCACCAGCTTGAGCAGCATGAGGGCCAGGTCCACGAACCTCGAGGCGGAGAACATCCTTTTCATACCCTGCACGGGATCGATGGTGGACAGGCGCAGGCGCAGGTTGAAATTGAAACCGACCTGGGCCACGGCCACCAGCGCTCCCGCCAGCATGCCCGCTCCCCCCACCAGGGCCAGGGTGCGGGTCAACTCGGTCAATACACCGCTCCAGACCGGCTCCGCGGCCGGGACGGGCTGGCGGGAAAGACAACTCTGGGTAAATTTCAACAGGCGCTGTACCAGGCCGGGCACTTGCCAGGCCAGGCTGACCACCACGGCGGTGGCCGCGGCCGCACCGGCCAGCTCCCGGCTGCGAGCCACCTGGCCCTGCCGCCGTGCCCGGCGCAGCTTGCGCTGGCTGGCCGGGTGCTTCTTTTCTCCTGATGACTCGGCCACGAACGCCTCCCGTTGACCACTGCCAGGCGGATCCCAGCAATTTCCGTGCCGGCCGGTACGCCGGCTGTTTCCCGTTGAAAGATCAACCCGCTGGCTCCCGGACAAGAGCGGCGGGCCGGTACGGAATCCGGACAGGTGTCCGGAAAAACCGGCACGGCGCGAAACACCCGCGCAGACCTCACCCCCGCACGGTTCCCGGCTCCACCGGCTGCCCCTCTCCATTGTGGAGAGGGGCCCCGCTACTCACGATACACGCCCCGCACCGGCACGGCTCCAACACCCACATCACCCATGATGCGGGCGGCGAGGTCAGGGTTTGACAGTTACCGGCACCAGTGCTACGTCGAGTGCCGGACCGTAGCTGGTATCCCCACGGAGGAAGCAGAAAATGAACAGCATCCTTCCCCTCGCCGGTTGCCTGGAAGACATCGATCCGCAGATCGACGCCGTGATTCGCCACGAGCAGGAACGGCAGAAACGCAAGCTCATCCTCATCGCCTCCGAGAGCATCAGCCCGGAACCGGTGCGGCTGGCGCTTTCCTGCGAGATGCAGAACATCTACGCCGAGGGTTATCCCTCTCCGCGCACGCTGCTGGAACCATCCCAGCGGCTGAGCTCTTTCGGGCACCAGCTCAGCCACTACCGTCGCTACGCCAACCGCCGCTATTACAAGGGCTGCGAGTACGTCGACATCCTCGAGCAACTGCTGCGCCGGCGCACCGCCGAGGTATTCGCCAATGAAAACGCCTCCGCCGAGGAAATCTTCGTCAACACCCAGCCACTTTCCGGCGCGGCCGCCAACAATGCCGTCTACAACGCCTTCGTGAAACCCGGCGACACCGTGCTGGGGCCCTCGCTCACCCACGGCGGCCACCTTACCCACGGCTCCGAGGTCAATCGCTCGGGTTTGCTGCACAACGTGGTGCACTACGAGATCGCCCGCAGCGGCCAGCTGGACTACGAGGCCATCGCCCGGCTGGCCCGGGAGTGCCGGCCGCGGCTGCTCATCGGTGGCTTTTCCGCCTATCCCTGGGACATCGACTGGAGCCGCCTGCGCGCCATCGCCGACGAGGTGGGAGCGGTGCTGCTGGCCGACATCGCCCACCTGGCCGGCATGGTGGCGGCCGGCCTGCTGAACAACCCGGTGGGCACCGCCCACGTGGTCAGCTTCACCACCCACAAGACCCTGTGCGGTCCGCGCGGGGCCATGCTGCTGTCGACCGACCCGGAGATCGCCCGTAGGGTGGACCTGGGAGTCTTTCCCGGGGAACAGGGCGGACCACACATCCACCAGATGGCCGCCAAGGCCGTGGCCATGAAGCTGGCCGCCAGCGAGGAGTTCCGCTCCCTGCAAAAGCGGGTGCTGGAAAACACCGCCACCCTGGCCCGGCAGCTGGCCGAACAGGGGCTGACGTTGGCCTACGGCGGCACCAACACCCACATGTGCCTGGTGGACCTGCGTCCCATCAAGACGGCGAACGGTCAGCCGCTCACCGGCGAGATCGCCTCGCGCATCCTCGACCTGTGCGGCATCGTCTGCAACAAGAACACCATCCACGGCGACAGCAACGCCATTCATCCCTCGGGCCTGCGTTTCGGCACCACCTGGGCCAGCCAACGTGGTTTCGGCCCCGAACACATGGGCCGGCTGGCCGAGCTGATCGCCCGCGTTCTCAAGGCCATCGTGCCCTTCACTTACATTGCCGGGCGCAGCGACCGGGGCCGTGGCAAGATAGCTCACCAGATACTGCGCGAGGTTCGCCAGCAGGTTGATCGCCTGCTCGACGACGCTGTCACCGACCTGTCGCCGGACGATCGCCGCAGCGGCTATCCCCACTTCCTAACCGCCGGTGGAGCCGACCATCCCCGCTCCAGCCCCCTGGAATCGCTGCACCGTTCGCAGGCGGTGGCGCTGGAAAAGTTCGGCTCCTGGCTGCTGCCGGCGCGTTTCTCCGACGAGGCCCAGGAGCGCCAGGCGCTCGAGCAGGGTACGGCCCTGCTCGACGGCAGCCGCTGGTTGTGGTTGGAGCTGTCCTGCGGCCGGGCCGGGCAGTTTCTCGAGTGCGCCAGCTCCCTGCCGGCCCTGGCCCTGGAGGTGGGCCGGGTTCGACCCGGCCTGCTGCTCAACCCCGATGGTTCCACCCTGGCCCGGGTGCTGGTGGCCCGCCAGCCCGACGACGAGTTCGGCCAGCGGGTCTACCTGTTGGGCCTGCAGGCCGAGCAACCGGACGAGGTGGTGGAGTGGCTGCGCGAGCTGTCCGACGGCTACGTGCTCCACGATGAGGACGTGTGGATCAAGGCCGAGGGCCCGGTGGTGATCGAAGACCTGTACCGGCCCGCCGAGGGGCGGCCGGTGCGGGCCTGCCTGGCGCTGCGGGGCCCGCGGTCCCGGGCCCTGGCCGGCGCCTGGCTGGGCGGCGAAGCACCCGCGGCCGGCCACAGCCGCATGTTCGCCGACACCCTGGTCATCGCCCGCCCGGAAGAGACCGGCGCGGGCTTCGACCTGCTGGTGCCGCTGGAGCGGGCGGCCGCGGTGTGGTCGCAGCTGGTCGAAAGCGGGGCCCGGCCGGTGGGCTGGCAGGTGGCCAGCACGGTGCTGGGCGCCGACTGGCTGCCTGCAGGCAGCCGGGAAAGCGAACTGCTGGCCCTGGAAAAACCCTTCTTCGTGGGCCGGCGGGCTCACCTGGCCGATGCCGGCAGCGGCGAGCGGCCAACCTTCAGCTACTCGGCCGCGGAGGGCGAGCCGCGCCACACCTGCCTGATCGAGCAGCATCGCCAGCTGGCCAGCAAGAAGCACCTGGTGCCCTTCGCCGGCTGGCTGATGCCGGTGCTCTACTCGGGCATCCTCGACGAACACCAGGCGGTGCGCCGGGCGGCCGGGCTGTTCGACGTCTCGCACATGGGAGTGCTGGAGTTCACCGGCTCGCATGCCGAGCGTTTCCTGGACCTGGTCACCACCAACTACGTGCCCATGCTGCTGCCCGGCCAGGCTCACTACTCCTACCTGCTGGCCCACGACGGCCGCTGCATCGACGATATCATCGTCTACCGGCTGGAGCGGGAGCGTTTCCTGGTGGTGGTCAACGCCGCCAACGCCGAGGAGGACCAGGCCTGGCTGCGGGCGGTACTGGAAGACCGGGTGGTGGTGGACGAGCAGGACCGGCTCATCAAGCTCTCGGGAACGGTGCACATGCGCGATCTCAAGGACGTGGCCAGCTGCGGTGAGCAGGCCCGCGTGGATCTCGCCCTGCAGGGTCCGCTGGCCCTGGCCTTGTTGCAGCGGCTGGCCGAGGGAGACGACTTCCGGCGCCGGCTGGGCTGGCTGCGCAAGTTCGAGCTGTGCCCGGGCCGGTTGTCCGGCCTGGAGGTGACGGTGGCCCGCACCGGCTATACCGGCGAGGACACCGGCTTCGAGATCTTCGTCCACCCCGAGCAGGCCCCGAGACTGTGGAACGACCTGCTCGAGCTGGGATCCGCAGACGGCCTCAAGCCCTGCGCCCTGGGCGCCCGCGATTCGCTGCGCTGCGAGGCGGGCTTTCCCTTGCACGGCCACGAACTGGCCGGGCCGCACGCCATCAACCCCATCGAGGCCGGCTATGGCTCCTACGTGAAACTGCACAAGCCCTTCTTCCCCGGCCGCCGCCAGGCCCTGCGCTGGCACCTGGAACGCCGGCGCACGGTGGTACGCTTCGCCATCGGGGAAAAGGGCGGCAAGGTCATTCGTGCCGGCAGCCCGGTGCTGGGCGGTCGCAAGAACGAGTATGCCGGAGTGGTCACCTCCTGCGTGAGCACCGGCACCCGCCAAGTGGGCATGGCGCTGCTGGACAGTCGTTTCGCCCGCGAGGGTACCCGCCTGCAGGTGCTGCCCATCACCTCCGCCGACCGGCAACCGCCGGCGCGCACTCCGGCCGAGCTGTCCGCCGGCGACTGGATGGTGGTACCGCGCCCGGCCACGGTGCTGAGTCGCTTCGCCTCGGCCGAGGAACTGCAGGAGCACAACGCCTAGTCGCTCTCTTCTCCGGAGCCGGGAGGGGCGGGCCGCCGGTCGCCGGCGGGGGTACCGGCCCGGCCGGCTCCTTTCCGCAAGCGGGCCCGCAACCGCTCGATGTGGGCGCGGGTCTTCTCCGGGTTTGCCTCCAGCCGGGCCACCTGCTGCCACCAGTCAATAGCCTGCTGCCAGTCGCCGGCCAACTCCGCCATGCGGGCCAGGCGTTCGCGGGCCAGCCGGGCACGCGGGCTGATGCGTGCCGCTTCCAGGTAGAGATTGCGGGCCCGGTCGCGATCGCCCAGCCTCTCGTAGAACAACCCCAGGTTGGCCCGGGCCAGGATACCATGATCCGGTCCCGCCCAGCGTACCGCTTGTTCGAAGAAACGACGCGCGGCCAACATGTCACCCTGGGCGGCGGCCGATACCCCCAGGAGGTTGTAGCCATCGCTGATGTCCTTGCGTTCCTGCGACTCCGAGGTGACCGGCACCTGGGTCAGGCCGAAGCCCAGCAGCAGCACCAGCACCCGGCCCAGCGCCCGCCGCAGCGTCCGCCCGCGTGCCAGCAGGAAAAGCTCCACCACTCCCACCGCCGCCAGCGGTGCCAGGAAAGGCAGCAACACGATGCGGTAACGGTCCGCCACGTAGAAGGCCACCAGGCCGGCCGCGTACATCAGGGTGCTCGCCGCCAGCAGGCGCCGGCCCTGCCAGCGCCCGGCGGCCGGCCACAAGCCCAGCAGGAAGAAGGGAAACAGCAAGCCGAAACGCAGGTAGTAGCGTAGCGGCGGTACCAGGTGGCAGGCGAAGCTGTAGGGATGATGTATGGGTTTTTCGGTGTCGTTCAGAAGCAACATGGCCTTCCAGCCCGCCAGGGACAGCGCCTGGCCGGGATGTTCCCGCCAGAAGGCCAGGCCCTGGCGATACCAGAACGAGGACACCTGGGCGGCCGTCAGCCGCCGGCCCTGGCGCTTCTCGGCGATGGCCTGCAGCGAGCGCCGGTAGGCCGCGTGGGAGCTGTCGTCTATGGGCCAGCCCCGGGGCACGTGAAAGGCCCCGGTGGCATCGGGATTGTTGCCGATGAAGAAACTGTGTCCCCCGGAACTCGACACCGGTACCCACCACTGGCCGCGGGCAATGTTGTGACTCCAGGAGGGCAGTACCCCCAGCAGCAGGCCGGCCAGCGCCAGCCCCAGGCCGGCCAGGCGTTGCCGCAGCGGCATCCGTCCCCACAACCACCAGATGACTGCCGCCGGCAGCACCGGCAGCAGGTTGGGCCGGCCCATCAGGGCCAGGCCGCAGCAGATCCCGGCAGGCAGCAACAACAGCGGCCGGCGGCGGTTGCGCGCCGCCAGCAGTGCCCAGCAGCCCCCGGCCAGCAGGGGAACCACCAGGGCCGGGGCCAGCAGCTGGGCCTCGAAGAAGACCTGGGGACCGTAGGCGGCGACGAACAGGGCGCTCAACCGCCCGGACCAGCGGGCCCGCGCCATGTCGTCTCCACGGACCAGCTCCCGGCCCAGGCCGTAGAAGAGCAGGGTGGTACCCACTCCCAGGAACAGTTGCACCGTGCGCGCCAGGGCCACGCTGGGTCCCAGCAGCCAGTAGAGCAGGAACAGGAAGTAGGTGTAGAGCGGCTGGTAGAGGAAGCTGTCGAGCTGTCCACCCTGCAACAGGGCCACGGCGGTCTCGTGGAAGTTCTTCTCGTCTCCCTGGGGCACGTGAAACAGCGGGGTGCCGGCCCAGGCCGACAGGAAGACCAGGCGGGCGGCCAGCGCCAGCATGGCCAGCAACAGCAACACCAGCCATTCGCGACTGGCGGGTGCCCGTGCGGATGACCGCTTCATGCATCCCGCTCCAGGTCGGGCTTGTCACTGCGGTTGAACCTGATGATGGCCCAGATGGCCTCGACACCGTCACGAAAGCCGATCTTCTTGCCGGCCCCGTGATCGCGGCCGCGGTAGTCGATGGGCACCTCGACCAGGCGGGCCCCGCACCGGGCAAAGTGGGCGGTCAGTTCCGGCTCGATGCCGAAGCGCTCGCTGGAGAACTGCACCCCCCGCACCAGCTCGGCCCGGAACATCTTGTAGCAGGTCTCCATGTCGGTCAGCCGCAACCCGGTCAGCCGGTTGGACAGGAAGGTCAGGAAGCGGTTGGCTGCCGCCTGGGCCGGGCGCAGGCGGTTGCGTCCCGGGCCCAGCAACCGCGAGCCGTAGACCACGTCGGCCAGATCCAGGAGTATGGGTTCGAGCAGGCGGGAATAGTCGTCGGGGTGGTATTCCAGGTCGGCGTCCTGGATGACGATCACCTCCCCGCGGGCGCGCTCCAGGCCGGTTCGCACCGCCGCGCCCTTGCCGCGATTGTTGCCGTGGCGAACCAGCCGAAGGCGGTCGTCGCCGGCGGCCAGCCGCTGCAGCAGCTCGTAGGAACCGTCCCAGGAGCGATCGTCGACGATGACCAGTTCCATGTCGAGGTCCAGCGTCGATCCGGCGGCCAGCACCCGGTCGACTATGGTTTCGATCGTCGCCGCCTCGTTGAACACCGGCATGACCACGGAAAGCAGCCGCATGGCGCGATGATACACGCTGTCACGACAGTTGCAACCACGGCCGCCGCCGTGCTTGAATCTCCCGGTCATGGTTGCCCCCGCCGACAACGATCCGCTGGCCCCACCCCGGGACCGGGAACTGCTGCTGCGCTTCTGCCGCCACCACGGCATCCCGGCCGGTGTGGAGCAGGCCGGCGCCACGGAAGCAGATGCCGCGCCGGCCGCGCAGGCGAAGTTGTCCGTAGCTGCGAGCCTGCCGAGCAGCGGAGGGCAACGAGGCGTTAAGCAGGCCGGCGCCTCGGAAGCAGATGCCGCGCCGGCAGGAGCTGCGTGCTTGGCGGCTCGGGGCCGCACTCTCGTGCTCACTTCGCTCCGCGCGAGAGCACACCCCCTCGCCGCCCGCATCATGGGCAACCCGCAAGGAAAGCCGGCCGGCATCCCGGCCGCGGAGAGAGAGTGGTTGCTGGAAAAGGTGGCGGCGGCCTTCGCCCGCCTGCCCTACGAGAACCTGTCCAAGGTGGTCTCCGGCCACCAGGGTCCCTTCGTCAGCCGCTCCCGCCGCCACCCCGCCCGGGTCATCGACGAACACCTGCGCCTGGGCACCGGCGGCACCTGCTTCTCCCTGACCGCGGCACTGCTGCACCTGGTGCGCGCCCTGGGTTACCGGGCCGCTCCCCTGCTGGCCGATCGCCACTACGGTACCGACACCCACTGTGCCCTGCTGGTGTGGCTGCGGGGACGACCCCACCTGCTCGATCCCGGCTACCTGGTAACCAGTCCCCTGCCCTGGCCCGGGACCGGCAACACCCGCTGGCAGGGTCCCTTCAACCAGATCGAGCTGCGAGCCACCGGCTGCGGACGCGTCGAGCTGCATACCGGCAACGGCCGGCAGTGGCGCCAGCGGCTCACCTTCCACGCCGGGCCGGCCAGCGAGCACGACTTCCTGCGTGCCTGGGAGGCGTCGTTCGACTGGCCCATGATGCGCCGACCGGTGCTTACCCGGGTCAGTGGCGGATGCCAGCTCTACCTGCAGGGCAACCGCCTGCTGGTACGCCACCGCCGGGGGACGCGCGCGCTGCAGCTGGAGCGGGAGCACCTGGGCGATGAGATTATCCGCCTCTTCGGCATCGATCGCCGGGTGGTAGCGCCGGCGCTGGAGTTGCTGCGCCAGCGGGGGCAGTGACGTGGCGGCTCCCCAGCAAGTCGAGCCGGTGAAACGGCTGGTGGCGCTGCTGGGCCGGGAGGAAGCGGCCTGCCAGCGGGCCCGGCGGCTGCTCGAGCGGCAATGGGGCCCGCTGGATTTCAGCGGCGACGCCCATCCCTTCGACGTAACCGACTACTACACCCCCGAGATGGGACCCGGCCTGCAGCGGCGCCTGCTGGCCTTCGCCCGGCTCATGCCGCCGGAGCAGCTGCGGGAATTCAAGCTGGCCTGCAACGACATCGAACGGGAGCTGTCGCGCGACGGGCGGCGCCTGGTCAACCTGGATGCCGGCTACCTGGACCACAGCAAGCTGGTGCTGGCCTCCATGAAGTTCGCCGGGCAGAAGATCCACCTGGGCTCGGGAGTGTGGGCCGATCTGATCCTGCGCTGGGAACGGGGTGCCTGGAGGCCCTTCCCCTGGAGCTTTCCCGACTTCCGCGACGGACGCTACCAGCAGGAACTGTCCGCCCTGCGGCGGCTCTACCTGGAGCAGCTGCGTCAGCAGCGCCGTGAGGAAAGATGCTGAACGAAGTCCCGGCGGCCGCCGCTGCGGCCCCACCGGCAACCAGGAGCCCTACTTCCGTCCCAGCAGGAAGAACCAGCCCTTGGTGCGGTCGCGTACCCGGTAACGGGGTTGGAACTTCTCCGCCAGCCAGCGCCGGAACCCGGGCAGGGAGGCGAACTTGCCCAGTCGCAGCCGCTCTCTCCCCTGCCGGTCACGGCGGAGCGTACCCGCGGCCAGCACCAGCTTCAGCTGCGGCCCGTCGATGCGGGCGATGAGCTCGGTCGGGCGGGTGGTACCCGAGCGGAAGCGCATGGTGTTGGTATCGGCGCAGTCGTCGGCCAGGCGCCGGCCGGCCAGCAGGGCCACCAGCCCGGCCGTCGAGGAATCACCGAAGATGGTGTCGGCAGGGCCGGTATGCCGGCGCACGTAGTCGGCCAACCTTTCGGCGGCCTCGAAGTAGCGGCTCTCGTGAAAGAGCAGCTCGGTGACCTTGGCATACTCCTGGTAGGCCCGCGCCCGGTCTTCCCACCACAGGGCGCGAAACAGCGAGTTGAGCCAGCCGGGCAGGAGGCCGTCGCTCCAGCGCATGGCCACGTCGTGCCGGCGTACGTAGCCGGGCAGCAAGGTACGCTGCAGCGGCAGGCGCAGAACGGACAACACCAGGGAGACCACCAGCAGCCCCGCCAGCCAGGCCAGTTGCCGGCGCCAGGACCGGTCGCGTTCCCACCTTCCCCGCCACAGTCGCCCGAGCAGGTTGTACAGGCATTGCAGCCCGGCACCCCCGGCCAGGGCCAGGCCGGGGAACAGCAGCAGGAAGTAGAAGGGAAACACTTTCGGCAACAGGAAGATGAACAACAGGTAGCCCGCTGCCCACAGCACTCCCAGGCGAGCCAGGCCCGCCGGACCGGCCAGCAGCAGCCGGCCCAGCACCAGCCGGCCGCGCTCCAGCCAGGGCACGGCCGTGTCGCCGGAGCGCTTCTTCCCGGACACCCGGTTGGCCGGCGCGACCGCCCCCCGCCCGGCCGAAAGCCGGGCCAGCAGCGGCGCCAGGGCACCCAGCAGAAACAGGGTGAAGTTGTCCGAGATCACCCGCACCGTCATGCGATAAGCCGAACCGGGAGCCTGTGGCTTGTGAACGTGGTAGAGATAGACCGCCTCCAGGTAGCCGCCTCCTCCCAGCGCCAGCCCCAGCAGTTGCACCGCCAGCCACACCGGAACGAAACCCAGCAGGTAGCGCCGGAGTGAGCGCCGCTCCTGCAACCAGCACAGTCCCCCGGCCATGATGGCGCCGGGCAGCAGGTAGTTGCCCGTGCCCACCCCCAGCGCCAGCAGCACCCCGGCCGCCAGCGCCCGTCCGCCCAGCAGCGCCCACAACCCCAGGCAGGCCCACATCACGGAGAGGTTAATCCCCGTCCAGTGGGTGGAGGCCCGCACCAGGGAAAAGGCGGTGAGGTACAGAAATACCGTGACCACCGCCCCCAGCCGGCCCCGGCGACGGGCGGCCAGGAACAGGGCCAGCGCTCCTGCCAGGGTGGCGGATACGGGTATCAGCCGCGCCGTCAGCGGGCTCACCCCCAGCAGGGAAAACAGCGGCAGCCCCGGCAGCAGGTGCAGCGGCGGGTGGGCGAAGAAGTAGTCGCGGTAGGGAAGCGCCCCGTGATCCTGGAAGGCCCAGGCCATGTACAGGTAGATGTTCTCATCACCTACCTGCCAGTGGCAGGAGAACGACTTCAGGCACAGGTAGAACAATGCCACCAGTCCCACCGCCGTCCAGGTGGCCGCCGTGGCCAGGTTCCCGGCCGGGGTCGTAGACGTCTCGGTGCTGCCCGTTTCCATGGGCCACATATTCGCATGCCCCCGCCGGGAGCGGAACGGGAAATTGGACCGGCCGGAAGCGGCTTCCTTTGTTGTGGAATCTCCCCGGCCGGGATGTTATCTTCCCTCCCCGGCAGAGGAGGTCATCATGAGACGCCAACTCAACCATGTTCGCCTGGTGCTGATGCTGCTTCTGGCCGGCACCGCCACGCTGACAACCCTCTCCGCCGGCGCCGGTGGCTGGCCTCCCCAGGCGCGCCTGTTCCGGGACGTGGAGCGCCATGCCAAGAAGCAATGGCCCGGGCGCAAGGTCGGCTACGTCAAGAAACTCGGTGATTGCCAGAAGGTGGGCCCGGAGCAATTGCCGGAACAACTTTCCGGCAACAAGAGCCCGCGGGGATTTTGCTTCGTCACCGCCGACATCTACTTCGAGCATGGCTACCGCTATGACATTCACCGGGGCTCCCGGGTGTTCTACCGCAAGCGTCGCCTGCAGGCCGTGGAGCTGGGCGAGTTGCAGCGCGCCTGGAAGGAAGGCGGCATGCCGGCCCCCACCCCGGAGGAGATAACCACCCTGTTGCAGGCGGCCTATTCCGGCGTGGACGGCATCACCAAGGCCAGCGTGGAAGTGATGGAGACCGGCCGCCCCCGCCCCCACGGTGATGTCTACCGCCTGACGGTCGTAGCCAAGGTCCACCTGGGCAGGCAGGATGGAAGCAGCCAGCAGTTGGACAAGATGTTGCTCATCCTGGAGTCCGAGGGCAGCCAGTGGCAGGTGGCCCCGCAGCACCTGCTGCCTCCCGGCAAGTGATCACCACCAGGCCGCAGTCGTAGTTCACCTACGTCGAGGACCATTTTCGAAGCATAGACAGAAGAGATCGCGGCCGAGGTGGGAAATCCGGGGGTTACTTGCAACCCTTCAGTATCTGCTCCAACTGCGGCCTCTCCGAGGAATTCCTGGGCAGCATCTGGTAGTACTTGCGGTATTCCCGGCAGGCGGCCTTGTTCCTCTTCAGGTAGGCGTAAGCCACTCCCAGCCCCCGGTGAGCCAGGGCCACCCGGGGATCGGCTCGCAGGGCTTTCCTGAACAACACCAGTGCCCTCTTGAACTTGCCGGACTTGACCATGGCATTGCCCTGCTTGACCAGGTCGATCGCTTCCCTGGTGCGATACTTCGGGCGGGAGGCGACCTTCTTGCCGCCACGTTTTTCCGTCTTCTTACCGGTCTTGGCGGTGGCCTTTTTCCCGCCCGGCACGGTGGCAGCGGGCTCTTTCTGACCACCGGGTTTCTCACCGGCGGGTTTACTGGCCGTGCCGGCGCTGTCACCAACGTCCTGGCCGCCGGCCTCACCCGGGGCAGGTTGCGGCTGCTCCACCTTCACCGGGGGCGGCGGTGTGGCGGGCACCTCTATCTTGTCTTCCTGCGGCGTGGCCCGGCGATGGTTCTTGACCCACCACCAGGCAAGCACGGCCCCACCTGCAACCAGCAGTACCAGCAGCAGCCACCACAGGCCCCTGCCCTGGCGGGGACGGGGAACCACGGGCGGCTGGCTCGAGGCAGGCGTCGGTTCCGGAGTGGGAACCGGCACCCGGATCTCCGCCGCCGGTTTTACCGGGCTCACCGGAACCGCAACCCGGGGCGGCTCGCTGGCGGGGGCCCCGGCCCAGGGAACGTCGCTGGACTTTCCCTCTCCGGAACCACGCATGACATAGGTACTGATTCGGCGCAACGGCGGCGGTTCCACGGCAACAGCCGTCCCGCCGTCTTCCTTCGGCAGCGGCGGGGGTGCCGGTGCAGCGGCAGGTGTCTCCGGTACCGCCGGTGTCGCCGGTAGCGTTGGGACCGTCGGGGCTGCCGCCGGTTGCTGGGGAGGAGAAGAGTCTGCCGCGGGAGACGGTTGGGCCCCCATTTCCGGCGCCGGAGTGGCAGCGGCCGGCTCGGGCGCGGCCTGGGCCGGCTCGACGGCGGGCTGCTGGGCCGACGGCGGTGTAGCCGCTTCTCCGGCAGCGGCCGTTTCCGGCGCAGCAGCAGCCGCTCCGGCCGCCCCGCCTGCACCCTTGCTGCCTACGAACTCGGGCATGGCCTCGGCCGAGAAACCACTGGCGGCCCAGCGGGCAGCAGCCGCGGCCCAGTCATCCCGCTGGGCCCCTCCGCCAGCCTGCTGGGTTCCGGCATCCGGCACGGGTGCGCCGGCGGCCTCCGCTGCTGGCGGCGCGGAGGTCGGTTGCCAGGTGGGAGTTTCGAACGCCCCGGACTGCGCCGGCAGCGGGGAGGTCTCGCCCTCCACCGGCTGCTCCGCTGCTTGTTGCTCGGCTGCCGTCCCAGGCGGCGGCTGCCCGGCAGAAGGCCCGGCAACGACTTCCGGTGGCGGCGTTGGCTCCGCTGCTGGCGGCTGCTCTCCCGTTGCCGGCGCCGCTTCGGGTATGGTCTCGGCCTCCACCGGCTGCTCCGCTGCCTGTTGCTCGGCTGCCGTCCCAGGCGGCGGCTGCCCGGCAGAAGGCCCGGCAACGACTTCCGGTGGCGGCGTTGGCTCCGCTGCTGCCGGCTGCTCTCCCGTTGCCGGCGCCGCTTCGGGTATGGTCTCGGCCGGCGGAGCCGCACCTGCCGGGGGCTGCTCCGGGGACGGCTCCTGTTCGACCACCACCGGCGCCTGCGGCTGTGGTTCGGGTATCAGCGCGCTTTCGTCGTGAGCCGGTTCCTCGGCCGGGCTTTCTCCGGCAGTTTCAGCAGCCTGGCCGCCGGGCGCCGCTTCCGCGGCTGGCGTCGATACGTCGGAGCCGCTTCCGGAGTCTCCCCATAGCAGCGCCCCCGCCCCCCAGCCGGCCGGAGGCGACTGCCGGGCCGGACTGCCCGTCTCCGGCTCCGCCGCTGCCGGAGCATCCTGCTGCGGTGGCAACGGCTGCCCGGCTGCAGCCGACTCGTCACCCGGTTGCTCGCCCGCCGGTTGGCCGGCGACCGGCGGCGTCGCCGCCGGCGCTTCCGCTGCTACTGCCGGTTGTTCCGTTCCGGCCGGCTCGCCCGTGTCCGCGACCGCCGGCTGTCCGGGCTGGAGATCAAGCGGTGTGGTGGTGCCCGGTTGCACGAAGACCAGACCCACCTGGCACGTCGGGCAGGCTACTGGACCTTGCTGCAGAAGTTCCTGGCTGACCTCGTAACGCATGTTACACTTGGGACACACCGCTTCCATCTTGCATCTCCAGTCCAGCAGGGAGATTTCAGTATTCCTCCGCCAGGCAGCACCTGCCAGCGGATGTCGATCCGAGATTCGATCATAGTGCGCAACGGGCTGGTTTGGCAAGAAAAAGCCTGTCCCGGCCTTGACCGGCCGGTGGGCATGCTGCATAACAGAAGACATGCAGACGCTGGTCATCGGTACCGCGGGTCACATCGACCATGGCAAGACCTCGCTGGTCAAGGCCCTGACGGGGGTAGACACCGATCGCCTGGCCCAGGAAAAGCAACGGGGAATCACCATCGAGCTGGGTTTTGCGCGCCTGGACCTCGGTGACGGCAACTTCGCCAGTATCGTCGACGTGCCCGGCCACGAGCGTTTCGTCAAAACCATGGTGGCCGGCACCAGCGGCATCGACCTGGTGATGATGGTAGTGGCCGCCGACGAGGGAGTGATGCCCCAGACCCGCGAGCACCTGGATGTCTGCCGCCTGCTGGGAGTGGAGCAGGGTCTGGTGGTGGTCACCAAGATCGACCTGGTTGACGACGCAGACTGGCTGGAGATGTTGCAGGAGGAACTGCAAAGGGAGTTCGCCGGTTCTTTCCTGGAAGGGACGCCGCTGCTGGCCGTGTCCGCGCGCACGGGCCAGGGTATCGAGGAACTTCGCCGGCAGCTGGCATTGCTGGCCGGCAACATCCAGTCCCGCCGGCTCGACGCCCCGGCCTATCTGGCCATCGACCGGGCCTTTTCCGTCAAGGGATTCGGCACGGTGGTGACCGGCACCCTGGTATCCGGCGAACTGGCCGTGGGCGACCTGGTGGACATACTGCCCGACGACGAGGGTCGACTGCGCCGCCTCAAGATCCGCACCCTGCAGGTTCACGGCCAGACGATGGAGCGTGCCGGGGCCGGCCAACGGGTAGCGCTGAACCTGGCCACCGTGGAACGGGAAGCGCTGTCGCGGGGACAGGTTGCGGTCCTGGCCGGTTCCCTGGAGGCGGGGCGTGATTTCGAAGTCACCGTGGAGCTGGTGAACGGTGCCCGTCCCCTGGGAACCGACAGCGGCCTGCTGATGCACGTTGGCACCGCCCGCAGCGGGGCCCGCATCAGGCTGCTGGAGGGCAAGTCGCTGGTCGCCGGTCAGCGGGCCTTTGCCCGGGTCAGGTGTCAGGAGCCCCTGGTGGCCCTGCCGGGACAACATTTCATACTGCGCGGATTCACGCGTATCCCCGGCCGTGGCACCACCCTGGGGGGCGGCCGCATCATCACCATACTGCCTCCGCGCCGGCGGTCGGTTTCTCGCCAGGAACTGCTCCGGGAACTGGCGGTGCTCGCCGGCGGCTCGCTGCCCGAGCGCATGCAGATCCTGCTGCGACACGCCGGCCGACGGGGACTGAGCCTGGACGAGCTGGCCATGCGTCTTGGCAGCGGCCGGGAAACGCTCCGCCGGGCCCTGGCCGAGGCCGCGCCGGCCGCGCAGGCGAAGCTGTCCGGAGCTGCGAGCTTGCCGAGCAGCGGAGGGCAGCGAGGCGTTAAGCAGGCCGGCGCCACGGAAGCAGATGCCGCGCCGGCCGCGCAGGCGAAG
>QMME01000007.1 GCA_003647095.1 Deltaproteobacteria bacterium | reverse complement strand
CCGCGGTGGCGACTTGCCGGCAAGGCGACCCGCCGAGGGTGTGTACGGAAATCGGACACGTGTCCGGATTCCGGTCCGGCCGGCGGCCCGGCCCGCGGGCCTGTCCCCGCTTCAACAGGTTGTAATCAGGCAAGAACTCCTTTGCGCCTCGCTTGGCACGGCCATTGCTACGTGGTCGGCCAGGAGGTGAGACCATGGCAAGAGAGAACCTGGGGCTACCCATCGCCCTGCAGACGCAAATCGACGAATCCGAGCGGCGCTTCCTTGCCTGGCTGGAGATGCTGGGAACAACCAGGGAGGAATTTCACGAGGCCGTGAAGGAGTCTCGGAGGCAGGATCGGCGAAAGCACTCGGCCAACAACCAGGCCGGGGGCCAAGAAAGGAGGCTTTTCAATGTATGACAACAACGTCCAAATGCAATCATTGGCGACCACTGGCATGGAGTCGCTGGAAGCCGAGGAGAGAATCTGGGAAGGCGCGCAATTGCTCCCGGGAAGCCGGAGGGCAAGGCGTGGAGGTCAGGCGTCTTCTCTGTTGGACATCATACTCTCCGAGGCCGACTCCGAGATTTTCGAACTGCTCCTCAACGTCGTCCAGATCGACGAACAGATCAACGGCATCAAGAAGGCCATGCGCGCCCGGAACGCAAAGAAGAAGGCCCTGAACGAGAAGATTCGTCGCCTTCGGGATGCCCTGGCCAATTCCAGCGCCAAGGATCCCGATGATCTGGTCTATGTTGCCGGCGGACTGAAGTCACCCGGGGATCAGGCCAAGAGCATCTATGCCGACAACAAGGAAAAACAACACAATCTCGAAAAGGAGTGGAAGGACAACTATTACGGTCCCGAGTTCCTCAACGGTGTCAACCCCCACGCCTCGGACGAAAAGCTGAACGAGATGGGTTACTTCCGCATGAAGGAGGTGGAAGCCGAACTCGAGAACCTGAAGACCCAGCTGGACGATCTCAACACCGGTTCCCAGCTGGAAATGCTCACCCTGCAACAGCTACACAACTACCGCAACCAGAACACCGTAGGCGCCACCAACCTGCTCTCAACCAGACATCGTACCGCCATGAAGATCCTCGAGGGCTGGAAGGGCTAGCAGCAGTCAAGGAGGTAGGGTCATGACATTCGCAAGCTATCAGAACCGGCCCGTGGCCAACCGGGGCATGACCATTCGCGAACTGCGCGGCATCAACGACGATGAATTCGCAGCCGCGCTGTCGGCGGCACAGAAGCTCCTGGACGGCGGGGCCGAGGAAGCCGCCGTCGACGTGCTGGCCGGCCTGGCCATGTACGATCCCTTCTGCCCCGAGGTCTGGCGCCTGGTCGAGCAGCTCTGCCGCCGCCGCGGCGAACCCGAGGCGGCCAATTTGTTCGCCGGGCTGTCCCGGGCCATGGCCGCCTAGGAGAGGCGTGCCATGAACGTCTCCATGCCGCCAAACGATTTCGGGAGCGCAACCGCTTCCGTTCCGAGCGGTGCAACGATGCTGGGCGATTTCGTCGACAAGATCTCCGGAGGGCAGGATTCTTTGACCGCGATCCTGTCGGCCTCCTTCCAGGACCAATCCCTGGCCGCCAGCAGCGAGCGCCAGCTGATTCGCTTCCAGCGGGTCAAGGTACGCCGCCAACACCAGCGGCGCATGGAAGCCATGAAAAAGTACTGGGAAGCCCTGAGCAAGAGGGGGTTCTGGTCCAAGCTGGGGTTCCTGGGCAAGATCCTGGGTGCGCTGTCCCTGGCACTGGCGCCGGTGACTGGCGGTGCCAGCGCGGTAGTCGGCGGGGTTGGCGCCGCCGTTACGGGCGCGGGCTCGATCGGCGAGAGCGTGGTTAAGCGCCAGATAGCTTCGGCTCAGGTCGACAAGATGATGGCCCAGCAGTCCATCGATGCCGGCAAGGCCAAGATCGATACCACCCTGGAAGGCATCTCCGCGACGGCCGAGTACGAAAAGAACATGGTGGGCAGGTTGCAGGAGATGATCGAAAAACAACACTCTCCCACCCTCAGATGAGAAGGAGGAGACCATGACGACACCAGCGATATCGCAGGAGCTTCCTCGCGGGTCTTCGCTTACGCCCGAGTACCGCACTCTGGACGCCCTGGTTGGCACCATCGCCAGTGAGGGTCTCGACAGCATTTTGCTGGAACAGGCTCGCCAGCAGCGCCACACCGCCACCATGCTACGTTCGGTTCGTCGCGAGACCCAGCGCCAGCTCATCGAGGCCCAGGCCGAGAAGATCATGAAGGCGGCCAACATGGGTATTGGTTCGGCAGTGATCGGTGCCGCCTTGCGGATCGGGGCGACGGTTGCCGGCGCGAATCTCTCGTCGCTGGACCAAAAGCTGCTTAATGCCATGGCCGAGGGGGCCGCCGCGGTCAACCCCTGTTCCTACCTGCAGGCCCAGGCCAACGCCGACGCCACTCGGCTCGGCGGCGCAGCCTCCATCCAGGGGCAGCTGGCCCAGGAGAGCGGCGAGATGCTGCAGTCGGCCACCCGGCTCGAGCAGGCCATGCTGCGCCACCTGGAGAAGCTGGCCGACGGCGAGAACGCCTCCCGCCGGGCAATAATCGACAAGATGGGCGGCTGACCCTACAGGCTGCGCCACAGGTGGCCCACCGGCAGGATCTCCACCCCGTCCAACTCGCCGGCCTCCTCTCCCGGATACAGCAGCACCGCCCGGCGCGGCTTCTCCGCCGCCTGCGCCCGGAATTCCCGCAGACGGCGGGTGTCGCGGGAGACGGGACGGCGCGTGTGCTTGATCTCCACGGCCGTGAGCAACTCGGGCTCCTCGATGATCACGTCTATCTCCGCGCCCGCCGCCGAGCGGTAGTAAAACAGGTGGTCACAGTTCAGGGCCCCCAGCTTGCGGCGCTTCTCCAGCTCGGAGACGACGAAGGCCTCCAGGCGCTGCCCCGGCGAGAGAGGAACCGTGGTGGCCTCGTAGATCCCCATGTCGGAGAAGTAGTACTTGGCCGCCCGGGTGTAGCGCTTGGCGGGCCCGTACTGGTATCCATATAACTTGAACACCAGCCGCGAGGCCAGCAGCACGTTCAGGTACTTCCTGGTGGTCGGGTAGCTGATGCCGGCTTCGCGGGCGGCGTTCGATACATCTAGCGGCGTGCCGGTGGACGCGCTCAGATATGCCAGCAACGCCAGCAGGGCGTCGGCGTTGTTGATATTGGCCAGCAACAGCAGATCCCTGGTGAAGTAGGTGTTCCTGTAGTTGCGAAGCACCCGGCTCTTTCCGGGCGAGTCGGGCTCCAGGACGACCTCGGGAAACCCCCCGAACACCATGAAGGAGTCCAGGCGCCGATTGGCCTCCACCACGGCCAGGGGATCGGGGGGCATGTGCAGGCTCCGATGCGAAGGCGGTCCCTCCTCCTCTCCCCAGCAGAAGGCGGAACACTCGTGCATGTCGATGCGGCCGGCCAGTGTCTCAGAGCCGGCCGAGGTCAACCCCAGAGAGGAAGAACCGGTCATCAGGATGGTCTGCTCCAGCTCGTCGATGCCGTACTTCACGGCCACCAGCAGCTCCGGCACCCGTTGAACCTCGTCGAGTATTCCGCGTTCGCCGACCATGCGCACCAGCTTCTTGGGATCGGAGCGAGCCAGTCTCAGCAGATCGTAATCGTCAAGCGTCAGGTAGGGAAGGTCGGCAAACAGGTTACGCAACAACGTGGTCTTGCCCGCCCGGCGAGGACCGACCACCAGGCAGCTTCGTTCGGAAGAAAGTTTCAACCAGCGGGGAATCATGCTTACAAAATAACATGGTAATTTATAAAGTCAAGGTTTATAGTTACATGGTTTTTATTAAAGTACGGTTTTCACGATCCCGGGCGGGTCCTTCCGGCAAGCGGGCCTGTCCCCGTTGTTTTTCCTTGTTTTACGGACAGTTGAGACACGGGGAGGGCCAGGGGCAGGGCCTGTCGATCCATCCCGATGCCGTGGGCGGCGGCCCAGGCGAAACCCGTGCGGATCCTCTCCATCACCGCCGGGTGGCTGCCGAAGAGAAAGCGCGACAGCGCCGGCGGGTCGGGATCGGCCTGGTTGTGCCGGGCCAGGCGCAGAAACAGCGAGCAGAAGGCCACCGGATCGCGGGTGAGCCGCAGGGCCACGGCATCGGCCCGCACCTCCTCGGCCCGGGTACGCCAGACGGCCAGCGGCTGGTGCAGCAGAAACAACAGCTCCGCCACCAGCAGCACCACCGGCAACACCGCCGGGTCCACGCCGGGGCGCAGGCGCAGCGCCCTCAGCCGGTGCGCGTGGCGCAGGGCCAGGTGCAGCCCGAACAGAAACAGCAGCGCCCCCAGCGCCTCCAGCGCCAGGTTGCGCCAGGGATGGCGCTCGAGGGTGTGTCCCAGCTCGTGGGCCACCGCCACCGCCACCTCCCGGGGAGGAAAGTTCCTCACCAGGTTGTCGGCCAGCACCACCCGGCGGGTGGGCCCCTGGCCGGTGACGTGCGCCCCGGCCAGCCGGGTACGGCGCGACGAATCCATCACCTCGATGCGCTCCGCCCGCAGGCCGGCCCCTTCAAGCACCCGCTCCAGCGACTGTCGCAACGGCCCCGGGCCCAGCGGCCGGAACTCGTGCACCAATCGGGCCCGGTAGGGAGCCAGCATGGCAAACCCCACCAGCGCCAGCACCACCGCTCCCCACAGCGCCAGCCACCAGCTGCGTGCCAGGCGCCGGGCCAGCGCAAACACTCCCAGGCCGAACAGGCCGGCCAGCACCAGGCCCTGCCCCAGCGCCATGGCCCAGTCGGCCCAGAAGCGACCCGCGCTCAGGGTGGCCAGGCCCCGTTCGTGGGCCAGCAGGTAGCCACGGAAGAAATCGAGCGGCGCCGTCAGCAGGGCATAAAGCGCCACCAGCAGCACCGGCACCAGCACATCGGCGCCCCACCGGCCGGCGCCGGGCGTGGCGCTCATGCGCTGCAGCACGGCCGCCAGGCGCCCCGCGGGCAGGGCCCGTCCCAGCCGTTCGCCCCAGGAGCGCAACAGCAGGTGTATCCCCAGCAGGGGCACCGCCACCAGGAAGGCGATCTTCAGCCCCGTGGCCGTGGCCCAGAGCAGCTCGTCGACCCGGCGCTGGGAGGCGAAGCGGGCCAGCTCGGCCGCCGAGAAGAACCACTGTGCTTGCGGGGTCAACTTCCCGCCTCCGCCGTGTCCGGCAGCGACAGCACCTCGTGCTCGATGCGGGCCATCTGCTCCCGGGCGGAGCGGATCCAGTCGCCCTCGATGCCGGTACGCTGGGCCAGTTCCACGGTCTGCTCGAACACCCGCAGGGCCTTTTTCAGCAACACGGCGGTGCGCTGTCGCAGCATGTCACGGTAGACGGCCCGTTCCTCGTCGTCCAGGTCGGCGGGTACCGGTGCCTGCCGCATGGCCCGGTGTAGCAGTACATAGAGGTTGCCGATACGGTAACCGGCGGCGGTGGCCCAGCGGGGGTCTCCGAACCTGACAGTGCGCAGGTACAGCGACTGCGCCTCCAGCAGGCGCCGGGCCTTGCGCTCCAGGTCCTCTTTCATTTGTTCTTCCGGCAAGCGCAGCGGCGCTTCCAGAAAACGCCGCTCGGCCAGCTCCGCCAGCCGGAACTGGGCCCGGGCGGCCGCGGCCGGGTCGAGGTACTCCTCGTGCTGGTGCCGGCGCCACAGCGCCAGGGCGCGGCGAAAGTCCCGCTCCGCGGCCAGTGTCTCCTCCAGGGCCAGCCGCTGCTCCCCCTGCAGCACCAGCGCGTCGATGCGATCGGAGACGTCCAGCCGGCGCTCGAGCAGCTGCTCCAGCATCGCCCGCGATTCCGCGTGCCGGCCCAGGCGGGCCAGGCAACCCGCCTGCCGGAAAGCGGCGTCGATGAAGTCCCGGGAACGAGGCAGGCGCGTGGTGATCAGCCGGTAGCTGGCCACCGCGCCGGCGTCGTCGCCCAGCTCTTCCAGGCAGGCGCCCAGGTTCAACGCCGCCGCCGAGAGAAAACGGCTGTCGGGAAACTCCTCGAGGATACGCCGGTAAAACGGCAGCGCCCGCCGGTATTCCGCGCGCTGCTGGTGCTGCAAGCCCCGCCGCAGCAGTGTGGCGGCATCGAAGTCGGCCAGCCCCAGCTCGGCGTCCGGCTGCAGGCCCAGGTGCAGCGGCTCCATGAAGATGGTCCGTGCCGGTGCCCGGCGCGAGCCCGAGCCGGTGGCGCAGGCCGCCAGCAGGGCCGGCAGCAGCAGCCACAAGACATTGCCCGTGCGCTCTCTCATGCTCTCACCGACACCGGCGGGGGAATGCGGTTCCCTCCGCCGGGCCCTCAGCGTCGGGGCACCACCTCGACATGGAAGCTGCGCCGGCGGGGCCCATCGAACTCGCAGAAGAACACCGACTGCCAGGTGCCCAGCACCAGCCGGCCCCCGGACACGATCACCTGGGCCGCACACCCCACCAGCGACGACTTGACGTGGGCGGCCGAATTGCCCTCGGCGTGCCGGTAGCCGGCCTGCCAGGGAACGGCCCGGTCCAGTGCCGCCAGCAGGTCCCGCGGCACGTCCGGGTCGGCATTCTCGTTGATGGTGATGCCGGCGGTGGTGTGGGGGCAGTAGACCAGGCACAGCCCTTCGCTGATACCGCTTTCCTCCACGGCCCGGCGCACCTGGCCGGTGATGTCCAGCATGGCGTCCCGGGCACCCGTGGAGATGGAAAAACTCTTCATGATTCCTCCCTCCCTGCTGGCGCGGACCGGGCCTCCGCGGGCGCGAACAACTGGCGGCGGATCTGCTCCAGCCCGGCGATATCGTGTACATCCTGCTCCAGAAGCGCCACCGTTGCCAGGGGAAAACGTCCCTCCGCCTGCCGCTCCAGGGCGGCCAGACGCCGCCGGTCCCGGAGCGCCAGTCGCCGCTGCAGCCGGTGACCGCGCTCCAGGGCGACGACGGCGCGGCGGGCGGCGGCCTCGCCGGCTCCTTCTTCCGCCACCAGTCGCCGTACCAGCCCTTCCTGCCAGCCGGGCGAGCCCGGCAGGGCACCGGCCGGCGGCTGGCAACGATTGACGACCAGCAGCCGCGGCGTCATCTCCCGGGCCGCCAGCCTGCGGCCCAGGCGCAGGGCCTGCTCGGCCGGGTGATGCTCCGGCACGGCCACCAGGACAAAGGCACTACGGTCGGAACGCATGATCTGCCGCAGGTGCTCGGCGCGCTGGCGCAATCCTTCCAGGGCCCCGGCAAACAGGTTCACGAAGGAGGCCAGCTCGGCCAGGAACTTCATGCCGGTGAAGCGCGACAGGGTGCGTACTATGTATCCGGAGGAAAAATCGAGCGTTCTCCTGCCCACGCTGCCGGCCAGCAGGGCCGGTCGCATCAACCAGCGCCAGGCACGCCGGTCGAGAACCTGCAGGACCTTTTCCGGGGCGTCGAAGAAATCCAGCGCGTGGTTGGCCGGCGGGGTATCCACCACCACCAGGTCGTGTTCGCCCCGCTGCAGCCGGTGATACAGCTCCTCCATGGCGGCGTACTCGCGGGCGCCGGCCAGGTCCTCGCACATGCGCTGGAAGAAGGGATGCTCGACGATGCGCCTCTGCAGCTTGCGGCTGGCCACCTGGCGGGAAACCGCGGCAGC
Source organism: Deltaproteobacteria bacterium (assembly GCA_003647095.1). Taxonomy (GTDB): domain Bacteria; phylum Myxococcota; class B64-G9; order B64-G9; family B64-G9; genus B64-G9. The sequence goes on along the minus strand of QMME01000007.1, from coordinate 19,814 downwards.
CAGGGAGCGGCCGGTATCGAGCATGACCATCTCCAGCCCGGCCCGCAACTGCAGGCCGTGCCGCTCCAGGCGGCGGCCGGAAATGGTCACCCGGCGCCCGGGACGTACCTTGCCCAGGCCCAGGGCGTCGGCCAGGCGCAGGGCCGGGTCGACCGTCATCACCAGGGTACGGCGTCCGCTCAGGGCGGCCTGCAGGCCCAGCACCGCCGCCAGGGTGGTCTTGCCCACACCGCCGGGCCCGACGGTGAACAGGACCTGGCTCGTCCTGCACAGGTTGTCCAGGACCCGGTTCACCGTCCCTCCTCCGCGGAATCCATTTGCTCGGCCAGCCGCCGTAGTGGTGCCGCCGCGTCGTCGGCCTCGATCACCTCGAAAAGCTCTGCCAGCGGCAGCGGCACCCCCGCCCGCAACCGGTCCAGGTAGCGTTGCTGCAAAGCGACACGCTCGTGCAGGCGCAGGGCGTTGCCGACCGCGGGCGCCAGTTCCGGCTCGAGCCGGCACCGTTCCAGGAGTTTCCGGACCGGTGCATCGAGGGGATGTGCCAGGAGCCGGTTGGCGATCAGGGTCTGCACCGGCAGTTGCAGCTGCCTGTGCAACCGTTCGTACAGCTCCAGCGCCTCGTTGACGGACAACTCCTCCCCCACCACCACCAGGCCGATGGCGGTCCGTCGCCCGTCCGCCAGCAGGTCCTGTATCCAGGACACCGACTCATACAGGGGGCCGCTCCTCACCGTGTCCAGCACCGCCCGGGGAGCCGCCAGCAACTGCCGGCCCTGGCCCGAGGCGGGAGCATCGACCACGTGCAGCACCCCGGGCTGGTGCTCCACCAGGTGAGCCAGGTGGCCCAGCACCAGGATCTCGGAAAGCGCCGGCACCGCCTGCAGGAACCGGCGCACCAACCGCTGTTCGAACACCGCCCGGTAGACGGCCCGGAAGCGCAACTTGAGCATGCCGTAGGTCTGCAGGGCCCGCCGATCGGTGAGGTTCATCCAGGAAATGCCTTCCGCCAGCTGCCGCGGTCCGTCGTCGGCGTCCTGCCGACCGAACAGGCCGGGCAACTCGCGCCGGCTCCTTACCTCCAGCAACATCACCTGCCGGCCACGCCGGGCCGCCCAGCGGGCGAAGGCTCCGGCCACGGTGGTCTTGCCCACCCCTCCCTTGCCGCTGAACAGCACCAGCCGCTTTCCGGCCAGGCCGGAAAACAGATTGTTTTCCTTGACTTCCACCGGTGTGGATTATAATCGTGACGCGCAGCCAAGGGAAGCTTATTCGCGCCGGAGCGGGAGCCGGAACATGAGGCGAATAGCCTTCATCAACGAAAAGGGCGGCAGTTGCAAGACCACCCTGGCGGTCAATGTCTCGGCCTGGCTGGCGGGTCACGGACAGCGCTGCCTGCTGGTGGACATGGATCCCCAGGGACAGGCCGGCAAGGCCCTGGGCCTTTACGTGCGCGAGCTACACCCCACCATTGCCGACCTGTTGCTGCAACCACGGATTCCCTTGCCGGAAGTGATTCGCCCCACCCACATAGCCGGCCTGGACGTTCTGCCGGCCAACAAGACGCTGGCCGATTTTCCCATGCAGGCCGCCGCGCTGCCCCGGCGCGAGCACCTCCTGGCCGAACGCCTGGCAGCGGTGACGGGCTACGACTTCATCCTCTTCGACTCCCCTCCTTCCATGGGACTGGTAAACACCAACATCATGCTGGCGGCCGAGGAGATCGTCGTCCCCGTCAACCTCACCTTCCTGGCCCTGGACGGCTGCGCCGAGATCGTCGAGTCGGTCGACTGGGTGCGCCAGGAATACTCCCATCACCGCTTGCAGATCGTCCTGGTGGTGCCCACCCTCTACCGGCCCACCCGCCTGGCCGACGAGATCCTGCACAAGCTGCGCACGCACTTTCCGGGGCGGGTTTCCAAGGCGGTCATCGGTTTCAACGTCAAGCTCGACGAGGCGCAGAGCCACGGCCAGAGCATTTTCGAGTACGCCTCCTGGTCGCGGGGAGCGCACATGCTGGAGATGCTTTCCCGGGAGATACTGCAGTTGCGCCGTGACTAGTCCTTGTCGCGGGGTTTGACCAGGCGTGCTTCCAGCTGTTCCAGGCGCTGGCGCAGGGCGCGCAACTGTTGCAGGAACGGTCCGCGGGGGCCCAGCGCTTCCACCACCGAGCGCATGCCCAACCGCTGCTGCAGGTCGTCCAGTGCCTTCTGGGTGTTCTGGATGAACTCGCGCACCTGCCGGGCGCTGTCTTCCACGGTTTGCTCGCTGCGCCTGACGATGGCATCGACCCGGCGTTCGGCCTCCTCGCGAAAGCTCAGCACCGGCTGGGTGACCCGCTTCTGGATGAAATCGCTCACCGTGGTGCCGCCGCTGCGGATGATGTCACGCAGCAGATCGAGCGGCATACGGGTTACCTTCTTCTTCTGCTCCTCGTAGAGGATCTGTGCCAGGGTGACCTCGGTGAGATCCTCGCCACTGCGATTGTCCACCACCTGCACCTCTTCTCCCTTCTTTACCATGGTGGAAATCTCTTCCAGGGTCACGTAGCGGCTCTCGCGGGTGTCGTACAGCTTGCGGTTGGTGTAGCGCTTTATCAGGCGGGGTTCAGCCGAGCTTTTTTTCTCTTGCCCTTGTTCCATGTCTACTTTGGGTACTGCGAAACCACAACGATGTCAAGGACACAGAATATTCCACCTCCTACCGGGTCGCGAGTATTTCCCCGACCGGTCCGGGCGGCAAATCCGTCACGAACTTGATCGCCAAGGACATTTGGGGGATATTTATCACCTACAGGCAGGGAGCCCATGATCGTTCAGTGCGCCAAGTGTTCCACCAAGTTCAAGATCGCCGACGACAAGGTCACCGCCACGGGCGTGAAGGTGCGCTGTTCCAAGTGCAAGAACGTCTTCGTCGTCAAGAAAGAGGCGGCACCGGCCGGCGGCGAAGCGGTTCCCGTGAAAGCGCCGCTTCCACCGTCTTCACTGCCTCCTCCCCCGGCGGTGTCCAGCGACAACATCTTCTCGCAGCCCACCCGGGTAGCCCCCCCGCCGGCCGGTGGAGACTTCCCCATTCCCGCACCCGTGGTTCCTGCGGGCAGCGGTCAGAACCTGGCCGACCTGATCGACCTGGACTCCGACGATCAGCAACCCGTACCGGGCGTCGCGGCCCCGGCGGCAGTGCCTCCCCCTCCTTCGGCGGTGGTGCCTCCCCCCCCGGTCGCGGCATCTTCCCCTCCGGCGGCGGCTTCTTCGCCCCCGGCGGCGGCTTCTTCGCCCCCGGCGGCGGCACCGGCCTCGGAACTGGGAGAAGATCTCTTCAAGGACCTGGGCGACATCGACATCCCGCCGCCTCCGGGCCAGCAGTCGGTCGCCCCGTCGACAGCCCCGGATGCGGCGGCACCTCTGGCAACCCCCGGACCCTTGCCGCCTCCTCCTGCTCCGACCCCGGCAGGGCCACCACCGACGGCAGCCACTTCTGCACCGGCAGCCGCCACCGCCCCGGCGTCAGAACCGCCGGCTACCCCGTTACCGGCAGCCATCCCCGGAGTGGTCCAGGCGGCGGCCGACGACGATCCTTTCGCCGATATCGATCTCGGCATGACTCCTCCGGGTGCCCCCGCGGCAGCGCCCCCGGCCGTACCCCCACCCCCACCAGCAGCATCCGGGGCCGGCGACGACTTGTTCGGCTCGCTGGGAGATCCTTTCGCCGGCGTGGGGGACGCTGCCCCGGCTCCGGCCCCGCCCCCGGCGGCACCAACGACCGCTGCTCCCGAGGAGCCTTTTGCCTCCCTCGACTCTCCCTCCCCGCCACCGGCGGCACCTGCAGTAGACGATCCCTTCGCCACCGGTGAAGACTCCCCGGCAGGCGGGGGGGCGGCCATGGAAGAGGTCCTGTCTCGCAACGATCCCTTCGCCGGGCAGGGTGACGGCACCGATGTCGACGCCAGTCCTTCGGGCCTGCAGCTGGACGAGGAGGGACACCTGGTAGGCGAAGCTCCGCCACCGCCGCCACCACCAACCAAGACAATTTCTCCAGCACCGGCAGAGAGCACCCCGGCAGCCACGGAGGCACCGCCGGTGGCGCCTGCGCCCGCCCCCATGGCGCAGGAGCCGATGGACAGGCGCGCGGGGGGGGGCAACCTGGTCTACAAGATCGGCTTCGGTCTGCTGGCCCTGGTGGTGGCCCTTCTGGCCTTCGTGGCCTTTCGCAGCGGCGGCAAGCCCGACCTCACCTCCTGGTCCACCTATGCCCGGGCCTTCGGCCTGACCGGCCTGTCGAGGCAACATGCCGGTCCGCTGCGGATCACCCGGCAGTCCAACACCACCTATCGCAACAGCGACGGCCAGAGGCTGCTGCTGGTCTGGGGCCAGGTCAAGAACACCTCCCCAAGCTCCGCCGCCGGAATCACGGTCACCGTTCGGCTGGTCGACGAGCAAGGCAAGCAGTTGGTGGCTAAGACCGTTCCCGCCGGTGTGGTTTTCCGTCCCGAACAGGTGTTTGCCATGACCACCCCGGAGCAGGTAGACGCCGCCTATCGCCGGGCCATCGAAAAGAAGCGCCCCGCCCTCGACGGCAACCAGCAGCTGCCTTTCATGTGTATCATGTTCGATTACCCCACCGGCCTGGACCGGTACTTCTTCCAGGTTGAAGCCGCCGCCTCTGCCGATCCCTGGCTGGGTCTGGGGCCTCCCGTCGAAACCACCACCGGCAAGGAGCCCGCGCCCCTCGCGGCGAAGCCCACTCCCCCACCGGGAAAGAAAACCCCGCCACCCGCGCCCGGCCGGGGGCGTTTGCGCAAGGCCGGTGGTGATTTCATCCGATTGAAGAAACCGGCGCCCGCCACGGCCGACCATCCCTGACATGACCGCCGCCGGCAAAGACAACGGCGGCGAACCAGCCGCGCTGGTCAAGCGCCTGCGGGCCCTGGCCGAACGTGACATGCGCCGGCAGGTGTTGCTGGAGCAGTTTCTGGAGATGTCTCCTCAACAGGTGTTCGAGCTGCTCGACTGGTTGTCCCGGCAGGTGGCGTGCAGAAATCCGGCCGCCATCGACGTGCTGGACGCCGTTCACCAGGCGCTGCACGTCGGCCAGCAACGGGACCTCCTTTACGAGACCCTGGCCGAGGTATACCTGCTGGCCCGGCAGGAGGACCACCAGGCGGTGGCAACCATGTTGCTCAACGCCGCCCCGCAACGCGGTCCCCTGGCCGCCAGCCAGGTCCACGGCGATGCCGACATGTCGCGGTTGACCCTGGGCGAGCGCAAGTTCCTGGCCCGGGGACACGACCGCAATCGCCTGGAGCGGCTGCTGCGCGACCCCGAACCGGACGTCATCCGCAACCTGTTGCGCAATCCCCACCTGACCGAACAGGACGTGGTGGGGCTGGCCGCGCGACGCCCCACCCGTGACGTGGTGCAACGGCAGATCCTGGCCAGCCGTTTCGGAAACCGTTACTCGGTCCGCCTGGCTCTCGTCAGCAACCCTTACACCCCCACCGATCTTTCGCTCAAGCTGGTGGGGTTTTTGCTCCGGCGGGATCTCAAGCTGGTGCGCAGCAATCAGTCCCTGCACCCGCTGGTGCGCGCCGAGGCCGACCGCCTCTACCGGGCCAAGACCGGCCTCGCCGGGAAGGGCGACCCCGGCGCCGGGCCCCGCCAACAATCGCCGCCAGAGGACGGGGAGTGAACCGGTCCCGGCCTCTACTGGCCGTCCGTTTTTCCGCGCCGCCCCTCGCGCCAGCGCAGCAGGGCCCGGCCGGCGGTGTTGACCAGGGCGGGCAGCTTGCCGGCGGCAAAGACCACGAAGACCACGATGACGATCAGTACGATGTCGGCAAAGCCCGGGATGGGGAACATGGCAGGAACTGCCCGGGGGTTAGTAGTCGAAGCCCAGCTTGAAGTTGAACATGTGCAGGTTGTTGTTGGAGAACAGCCCCTCGACGGTGATCTGGAAGATGTAGGTCTTCAGGCGACAACCGACGAAGAAGCGGTGGAACATGTTGTCCTGCCAGTTGACCGTTCCGAAGACCACCTGGTTCATGGCAGCGGTGGAATCGAGCACCACGTGGGAGCTGGCATGAACGAACATCATGTTGTAACCGACGTAGGGAGTCAGCGAGAGCATGCCGCCGACGCCGAAGGCCTTGGAGAGCGAGACGTCCCAACCGCCGGTGGACAGTTCGAAGTCCTTGGCCCCGATCATGTGGTTGATGGAAAAGCGCACCGCGAAATCGGGAATGAAGTAGAAGCCCTCGTTGAGCGCCCACTTGAGTTCGGCCCCCATCACGAACAGCTCGCTCTCGGGCACGTAGGACATCTGCGCTCCCACCTCGAAGCTGAAGGGCAGTCCCTTGCGGATGTGTATGTGGGGGATGAACAGTACGCTGGAGGGATCGCCCTCGGTGGCCACCTGCCAGTAGTCCTCGTCGTTGTGGATGGGCACCACGCTTCCCTCGAGAGAGAACGAAAAACCGTTCAGGCCCAGGGTCTCCGCCGGAGACAGGAACACCGGGGCCGTGGCCAGGCCCAGCTCGCGCATGAGCTGGTCGAACAGTTCCTGGCCACAGGAGACGGTGCAGTTGTCGCTGACGAAGTTCCCCAGGTGCAGGTCGTAGCGGTTGGCCCGGGCGGCACCGGAGATCAGGGCCAGCGACAGGACACAGGCTGGAAATAGGTTCCAAATTTTCATCGCGCCTTCCTTCTGCTTGCGAACACCGGCCCAGCGCGGCGATAATCCGCTTTGTTTGCCGGACACTAGCACCCGGAGTTTCAGGCTGTCAAGTATTTACAGGTCGCTGTGGTACTTGCGGTAGAGACGGCGCAGCTGGTGATAGCTCAGGCCCAGCAGCGGCGCCGCCCGCCGCTGGTTGTAGTGGACCTGGCGCAGGGCCTGGCGCAACATGCTCAGCTCGAGCCGCCGCAGCTGCTCGGGCAACGACGCCGGCAGCTGGGGCACGCCGGCGGCAGCCGGCTCCGCCCTCTCGTCTCCCGCCGTCGCTTCCGCCCGCGGCGCCGGGGGCCTGGCCGCCGGCGGCGCATCTTCCCGGCGGCGAAAGGGATCCATGACTACGTACTGCTCGTCGATCTCGTCGCCGGGGCAACGATAGACGGCGCGCTCGACGACGTTTTTCAACTCGCGGACATTGCCCGGCCAGTCGTGTGCCCGCAGGCGGCGCAAGGCCGCCGGGCTGAAGCCGACGACCTCCCGGCGACCCAGCTCTGCGGCCATGCGGGCGGCAAAGTGCAGGGCCAGCAACTCGATGTCACCCTCCCGCTCGCGCAAGGGAGGCAGGTGCAGAACCTCGAACGAAAGCCGGTCGAGCAGGTCGCGCATGAAAAGTCCCCTGGCGGCCATGGCCGCCAGGTCGGCGTGGGTGGCACCCACCAGGCGGGTATCGACCTTCACCGGCCTGGTGCCCCCCACCCGTTCGAACACCCCGTACTCCACCACCCGCAGGATCTGCTCCTGCGCCTCCAGGGGAATGTTGCCGATCTCGTCCAGGAACAGGGTGCCGCCGTCGGCCGCCTCGAAACGACCGGCCCGGCGGCGCGCCGCTCCGGTGAAGGCCCCGGCCTCGTGACCGAACAGCTCGGCGGTGATCAGCCCCGGCGCCATGGCCGCGCAGTTGAGGGTCACCAGCGGCTCCCGCCAGCGGCGCGACAGGTAGTGCAGGCGCAGCGCCGCCAGTTCCTTGCCGGTGCCCCGCTCTCCCAGGATGAGCACCGGCCGCTCCACCGGAGCCACCCGGGAAAGCTCCTCCTGAAAGCGCAGGAACGCCTCCGATCTCCCCAGCGCCTCGGGGATGGGAGCGGATGTATCTTCTGGTGTAACCATTGCCTAATTATTAACCATTTCAACCAATTTATTGCAAGTACGACCACCTGGCATGATGGCGGCATCATTACCGGGTTTGTCGATATCACCTTGAAACCAAAAGCCAAAAGTCAGCCATTGCACCGCTGGCAAGAATTTTGCTCAATTCGGGGGGTGTATTGCATTGCCAGACAGCCCACGCAAAGGAGGTCGCCCATGGGAGTTTTCAGCCGACTGAAGGACATCATCAATTCCAACATCAATTCCATGGTGGACAAGGCCGAGGATCCGGAGAAGCTGCTCAAGCTCATGATGCTGGAGATGGAAGACACCCTGGTCGAGATCAAGGCCTCGGCGGCCGGCGTCATGGCCCAGCGCAAGCGGGTGGAGCGCCGGCTGGAATCCTGCCGCTGCCGGGCGGACGACTGGGAACAGAAGGCCAGGCTGGCCATGAGCAAACAGCGCGAGGAACTGGCCCGCGAGGCCCTGCTGGAAAAGCACAAGTTGCTGAGACAGGCCCAGGCGCTGGAGCGGGAGCTGGTCGACTTCGACGATCTGGTACGCCAGTACCAGGAAGACATCGGCAAGCTGGAGGCCAAGCTGGCCGAGGCCCGGGAAAAGCACCGGGTGCTGGCGCAGCGGCACGCCTATGCCAGCGGTGCCCGGCGGGTGCACGAGCAGATCCGCAAGGCCGAGAGCACCGGCGCCTTCGCCCGCTTCGACCGGCTGGAGCGGCGGGTGGAGCGGGCCGAGGCCGAGATCGAAGTGGCCCGCTGGAGCGAGCGTCCCGGCCTGGAAGAGAAGTTCGCCAAGCTCCAGGAAGAAGAGCTGGTCGACGCCGAACTCAAGCGCCTGCGCCGGGAGACGGCCGGCGACAACGACTGACAGGCGGCGGTCTTTGCTGATACACTGGGTCGGTCCGGGTCGAACCCCTCGCCGGCCCGGCAGGAGGACAGACAAGCATGTACCCCGACGCAGAAACCCTGGCCGTCATCATGGGCATCTCTCTGGCCGCCCTGATCGTGCTGGGAATCTTCGTGCTCATCGCCATTCGCATGTTCCGGGGCGACGGCCGGGAACGCCAGCGCCTGGATGCCGACGAGGAAAGCCGGCTGGTGCAGGAGATCCACCGTGGCCTGCTGCAAATGGAAAGGCGGGTCGAGGCCCTGGAGACGATCCTCTTCGACAGGCTGAAGGAAGGAAGAAGCGATGAATGAAACCAGACAAGGCAAGCGTACGCTGTACCGCTCGAGACGGGGTAAGATTCTGGGCGTGTGCCAGGGGGTGGCCGACTACTTTTCCATGCCCGTCAAGTGGATCCGCATCGTGGCCGTGGTGGCGCTGGTGTTGACCGGCTTCTGGCCGGCAGTCGCCGTCTACCTGGGAGCCGCCTTCCTGCTCAAGCCCGAGCCCGCCGTGCCCACCGCCAACGATATCGAGGAGGAGTTCTACAACTCCTACACCTCCTCCCGCTCCATGGCGGTTGCGCGCCTGCGCCTGCAGTACGAAAGACTCAATCGCCGCATCCAGCGCATGGAAAGCGCCGTCTGCGATCCCGCCTTCGACTGGCAGCGACGCCTCGAGCAAGGCTGAACCGTCACCTTCGACCCCGCATCTGAACGCCACGCGATGTCTTGACTGGCTCCCGCACCCGTGGGAGATTTCGCTCCGATGCCAGCCGAGAACCCATTGCTGCGCTGGGCCCGGCACCATACCGAGGCCGCCATCTTCCTGCTGTCGCTGTTGGCCTTTTCCGCTACCAGTGCCGATCGCCTGCTGCGCCAGTCGCAGGGGCCGCACTTCGTCTACCAGGCTCACGCCTTCCTGCACGGACGCCTGGACGTGGAAAAGCCTCCCAACGACAACGACTGGATCCGCTACGGGGGCAAGTACTACGTCTGCTTCCCGCCGGTGCCCGCGGTTCTGATGATGCCCCTGGTGGCCGTCTTCGGCCTGGGCTTCAACGACGTGTTGTTTACCATACCCTTTGCCGCCCTGAACGTCATGCTCATGTTCATGGTGTTGCAGCTGCTGGCCCGGCTGGGGCTCAGCAAGCTGGGGCGGGAGGAAAACCTCTGGCTCACGGTGCTGTTCGGGTTCGGTACCGTCAACTACGCCTGCTCGGTTCTCGGCGAGGTGTGGTTCACGGCCCACGTGGTGGGGCTCACCTTCACCCTGCTCTACGTCCTGGCCGCCACCCGCCTGCGCCGGCCCTTGCTGGCCGGCCTGGCCCTGGCCCTGGCCTTCGACACCCGGGTCAGCCTGGCCTTTACCTGCATTTACTTCGGCCTGCAACTCGTCTTTCCCCGTGGCGCCGACGGGCGGCCCGCGGCCGGCTCCTGGCTCCGGGTGCTGCGCCAGGGACTGCTGTTTTCGCTGCCCATCGTGGTGGTGGGCGGATTGCAGATGTGGATGAACCAGGCCCGCTACGGCAACCCCTTCGAATTCGGCCACAGCTACCTCATCGGCCCCGCCGGAGAACGCATCAAGGCCCACGGCCTGTTCGCCTACCACTACTTGTGGTGGAACCTCTCCACCATGCTCTGCGGCCTGCCCAAGCTGTTGGACCATTTTCCCTACCTGGCCTACGACCCCAACGGCATGAGCATCTTCATCACCACCCCCGTCCTGCTCTGGCTGCTGTGGCCCCGGCAACGACCCTGGCTGTATCCCCTGCTGTGGGCCACCGCCGTGGCGGGGCTGCTTCCGGGCCTGTTCTACCAGAACTCGGGCTACGTGCAGTTCGGTTACCGTTTCGCCCTGGACGTAATGCCCTACCTGATAATGCTGCTGGCCTGTGGCGGGCTGGTGCTGAACCGGCGCATCAAGATACTCATCCTGGTATCGGTGGCGGTAAACCTGGCCGGAGCCATCGCCTTCAAGCGCAACGGCCCGGTGTGAGGGCAGCCCCCGCCTCCTGCAGAAAATCCTTGACTTGGTGGCGGGAAAAAATAGACTGACATGTCAGTACAACTTTTATAGTAGTACATCCTACAGCAAACATCAATGGAGGCAGGAAGATGGCGGCTGGACAAATGCGTATCGGTATCGATATCGGCGCCCTGTTCTGCAAGGGTGTGGCCATAGACGACGGCGGCAATATCGTCAGGCAGGACTATCGCCAGCACAACGGCAACCCGGCTGGCGCCCTGGAACAGACCCTGCGGACCCTGGAAGTCTCCGACGGGCAATCCGTCGGCATCACCGGCTCGGCGGCCGGGCTCTTCGCCGACACCCTGGGCGTCGATCTGCTGGACATCACCCGCTGCCAGATCGCGGCCCTGCGCCGGCTGGAGCCGCGGGCGCGCAACATCATCGACATCGGCGGCGGCTCGGTGACCCTGATCCAGCTCGACGAGCAGGGCAACTTCCTCAACTACGCCACCAACTCCCTGTGCGCGGCCAACACCGGCTCGTTCCTGGACGAGCAGGCCGAGCGCATGGGCATACGCTACCAGGACATGCAGCGGTTCGAGCACGTCGCCGAACCACCCTCGGTGGCCGCTCGCTGCGCCGTCTTCGCCAAGAGCGATCTCATCCACCGCCAGCAGGAGGGTTACTCCAAGGCCGAGATGTGGTCCGGGCTCTGCCGGGGCATGACCGGAACCATGTTCGGCACCCTGCTCAACGGCCGTCCGCTGGATGCCCCTACCGCCGTCGTCGGCGGCGTGGCCATGAACCGCGAGGTGCTGCGCTGGATGGAACACACCTACCCGGGATTGATCCTGGTGCCCAGCCAGCCTCACCTGTCCGCCGCCCTGGGCGCGGCCCTGCTGGGCAAGCGCCCCCGCCACGCCGTGCCCCGGCCCCTGCCGGTTCACCACCACGACATCGAGCAGCGGGGAAACTACGACTGGTCCCTGACCCTGGAGCGTTCCCTGTATCCTTCCTTCGAGGCCCAGGAATACTACCGCGACGACGACGACAACGAGGTGCGGGTTCTCGACTGGCCGGCAAACGGACAGCTGGAAGGCTGGCTGGGCATCGACATCGGCTCCACCAGCACCAAGCTGGCGCTGGTGGACGAAAACGACCGGGTGCTGGTGGACGTCTATCGCAAGACCGGCGGTGATCCCATCGGCGCCACCAAGCTGCTGTTCCGGGCCCTGCGGCACCTGGCCGAGCGCCGGGGCGGCAGCTACCGCATCCGGGGAGTGGGCACCACCGGATCGGGACGCAAGATGGTGGGCAAGGTGATCGGCGCCGATGCCGTCATCAACGAGATCTCCGCCCACGTGGCCGGTGCCACCCGGGTGGATCCCAGCGTCGACACCATCTTCGAGATCGGCGGCCAGGACTCCAAGTACATGCACGTGGTCAACGGCCACATTCGCGATTCCAACATGAACTACGTCTGCGCCGCCGGCACCGGCTCCTTCGTGGAGGAGCAGGCGCACAAGCTGGGCTACCCGGTGGACCAGGTGGGGCCGGCGGTTCTGGGCATACGGCCGCCGCGCACATCCGATCGCTGCACGGTGTTCATGGAGCAGGACGTGGCCCGGCTGGTGCAGTCCGGCACCAGTCCCCAGGAGGCGCTGGCGGGGGTGATGGTGTCCATCGTCAAGAACTACCTCAACAAGGTGGTCGGCAACCGCTACCGCAACCGGGAGAAGATCTTCTTCCAGGGGGCCACTGCCCGCAACCAGGGACTGGTGGCCGCCTTCGAGCGCGTGCTCGACTGCCAGGTGGTGGTCAGCCCCTACTGCCACGTCATGGGGGCCTACGGCGTGGCCCTGCTCACCCGCGCGGCCATGGCCGAAGAGGAGAAACGCGAAACGTCTTTCCGGGGACTGGATCTCGACAGGCGCAACATCAGCATCCGCAAGGAGACCTGCGATCTGTGCCAGAACCACTGCACCATCTCCTTCGCCCAGGTGGAAGGGCTCGACGAGGAGCCCTCCTGGGGATACATGTGCGGGCGCGACCCCGACGAGCAGAAGGTGCGGGTCAATCCCCACGACAAGCCCCTGCGCATCCGCCAGCGGTTGTGGCGCCAGGGCGGCGGCGGCATCCCCGTACCCGACGATGCTCCGCTGGTGGGCCTGCCCCAGGCGCTGACCACCTATTCCTACCTGCCGCTGTGGCGGCGCTTTCTCAATCGCCTGGGCCTGCGCCTGCAGCTTTCCGGCCAGAGCAACGACCGTATCCGCGCCCGGGCCAGCGCCCTGACCGGCGCCGAGTTCTGCTTTCCCGCCAAGGTGGCCATCGGCCACGTGGCCGAGCTGGCCACCCGCGAGGGAGTGGACTACGTGCTGGTACCGCACATGGTCTGCGAAAAGCTCAACCAGTCCACCACCGCGGCCAAGTTCTGTCCCTACACCCAGGCGCTGCCATCCTACTGCCGCACCGCTCTCGAGCTCAACGGTATCGATTCCTCCCGCCTGCTCAGCCCGGTGGTGGATCTGCGCATGAACGAAGCGGCCCAGATAGACAAGCTGTTCGAGGTCTTCGGCCCGGTGCTGGGCAAGAGCCGGCGCGAGCTGAAGGCGGCCTGGCGCGAGGCCTGGCAGGTCCAGCGGCAGTTCGAGTCCGCCTGCCGGGAGGAAGGCCGGCGCATCGTCGAACGGGCCCGCCGGGAGGGCCAGAAGCTCATCCTGCTGGTGGGCCGTCCCTATAACAACTTCGATACCGGTATCAACCTGGGCCTGCCCCAGAAGCTGGCCGAGCAGGGACGCCTGGTGCTGCCCCTGGACATGCTGGATGCTCCCCTGGAGGAACTGGGCCCGCGCTACCGCAACACCTACTGGAACTTCGGGCAGAAGATCCTGGCCGGGATCAAGCAGGTGTCGCTGAACGACGACCTGGACGCGGTCTACCTGACCAACTTCAACTGCGGCCCCGACAGCTTCCTGCTCTCCTACGCGGAAGAGATTCTCGGAGACAGGCCCTTCCTGGCCCTGGAGCTGGACGAACACGGAGCCGACGCCGGTTACCTGACCCGCATCGAGGCCTACTTCGACGTGCTCCGGCGCCGTCCCCCCGGCCAGCCCCGCCATGACAACAGCTTCCGGCCGGAACCACGCTCCCTGCGGGGGCGCACCATCTGGCTGCCGCCCATGCACCCGGTGGGCACCGAGTTGATGGCCGCGGCCTTCCGCCGGCACGGCTTCGATTGCCAGGCCCTGCCCGAGGAGGACAAGGAATCGTTCGAACTGGGACGTTCGGTCACCCGCGGCTCGGAGTGCCTGCCCAACGCGCTCACCATCGGCACCTTCCTCAAGACCATGCGCCAGCACCACGGCCGGGGCCGGCACGTGCTGTTCATGCCCACCGCCGAGGGCCCCTGTCGCTTCGGCCAGTACTGCACCTTGCACCGGCAGGTGCTGGACCGGGCCGGCCTCGAGGACGTGGCCATCATGTCGCCGTCGAGCTACAACTCCTACCAGGGCCTGGACGAGCCGGTGCGGCGTACCATCTGGAAGACCTTCCTGGCCGGCGATGCCCTGTTCAAGGCCACCTGCAAGGTGAGGCCCTACGAGGTCATCAGCGGCTCCAGCAACCGCCTGCTGCGGGAAAAGATGGACTACCTGGCCGATTACATCGAGTCCGGCGGCGATCCCCTCGATGTCCTGGCCGATTGCCTGGAAGATTTCCGCAACATCGAGACCAGCGGACAACCCCGGCCGCTGGTGGGAGTGGTGGGCGAGATCTACATCCGCTGCAACCCCTTCGCCAACGAGGATGTCATCGGCGCCATCGAGCGCTTCGGCGGGGAGGCCTGGCTGGCTCCCATCTCCGAGTGGATTCTCTACACCGTGGCCACCCAGCGCATCTCCTTCCGCGACCGTAACCGCAACTTCCTGGCCCGCTGGCTCTCCGAGCTCAAGAACATGTACATCTTCCGCCAGGAACACCGCGCCCAGCGGGCCAGCCTGCCGCTGCTCGCCGACCGCCAGGAACCGCCCATCGAGAGCGTCATCGAGGCCGGCGCCCGTTTCATGCCCGTCAACTTCGAGGGCGAGGCGCTGATCACCATCGGCCGGGCGGCCAAGTTCGCCGAGCAGGGAGCCTCGCTGGTGGTCAACTGCGCACCCTTCGGTTGCATGCCCGGTACCCTGACCACGGCCATCTTCCGCAAGCTGGCCCCGGAGCTGGGCATCCCCGTGGTGAGCATGTTCTATGACGGCACCGGCAACCAGAACCAGCGCCTGGAGGTGTACCTGCACAACGCGGTACGCCAGGCCGAGCAGGCGGAAGAGCAACGACCTTCTCGTCCCTCCCGGCGTCCCGAAAAGGTCCAGCGGGCCGGCTGAGTCTCAACGGATTCCCAGCGCTCTCTTGAGTTCGGCAACCCGCTTGAAGTACTCGTCTCGCGAATGGGCCTGGTTGAGAATGTGGTAGTCGGCCTTGGCCAGTCCCACGCAACCGAAGCAGTAGTTGCAATCGGTGCAGTTGGTGCAGGCCACCAGGTAGGCCGACTGGGAGCAGTTGGCGCAGTCGATGCAGTAGGCACAGTTGTGACACTGCCGGCAACCCCGGCTGTGGGAGCAGTGGGAGCAGTCCTGGCAATCGTTGCAGTGGGTGCACTTGTAGCAGGCCCGGCAAGTGCGGCAGAACATGCAGCCGCTGCACTGGCTGCAGGAGTCGCACTCGAAGGAGCCGGGATTGGCCGCGGAGTTCGTGTATTCCTTCTTGAGGGCCTCGAGCTGGCGGAGGAATTCGTGCTTGGTCATGTGGCAACCATCCGGCAGTTGGGGTTCGACGCGCTCATGATGTCACAACCCGGGTCCGATATCCAGCTTGACAGCATCCCCTGCAGACCATAGCATGCCTGGCCATGAAGCGCCTGGCACACCAACTTATGGCTCTCGCCGTCGCCGCCGCCCTGCCGCTGGCCGGCTGCGGCAGCGCCTGCAAGGAACTGGCCGACAAGATCTGCGAGTGCCAGCCCACCCGCGCCCGGGAAGACCGCTGCCGGCGCAGCGTCTCCACCGCTTCGAGCAACATCGATCCCTCCGACGAGCAGGAGTCCGTCTGCCAGCAGATCCTCGACTCCCAGCGCTGCACCTGCGAGGCCCTGGAGGCGGGCGAGTTCGCCGCCTGCGGCCTGGCCAACGATCCCCTGGTGGTCTTCGCAGACCAGTAGACCGCACCTGTCGGGCAACTAGCCTTCGGTCTCGAGCGGAGTGGCCCGCTGCTCGAGCCACTCGCCCAGCAAGGGGTAGATCTCTTCCGGGGCATGCCGGCCCAGCAGCAGATCGCCGTGGCCGTAATCGTGCTCGTCGCCGTGATCGCGACCGAGGATGCGAATCTGCTTGTCGCCGCTGCCGGCCCGCTGGTAGGCCGGCGTTACCGACCCGGGAGGCGCCAGCCGGTCGGCCTCGGCCCCCACCACCAGCAGCGACTGGCCGACGGCTTCCAGGCCGGCGAAGTAGTCCCTCTGCCCGTCGCGGGAGCGAAAGCCACCCTGCCGGTGCCAGTCGAGCAACTGTCGGGCCAGCGCCCCGGCCATGTTCTCCGACAGGTTGACCATGCTCAGCCGCAGCGCCTGCCGTCCCATCTGCCCGCGGCAGGTGACCAGACGCGACAAAAACGGCGGCGCCCCCACCAGCGGCAGCAGCTGCCGGGCCAGCGGGCGCAGGGGGACCTGCCGCATCAGGCCGGCCAGGCGCAGCAAGGCCGGCAGGCCGCGTGCCTGAGCGGCGGCGGCGAAATCCACCGGTGAACCGACGGCCACCACCCCCCGGGGCCGGGGCTCGAGTCCGCGCCCGGCCCAGGCCAGGCCCAGCAGGCCGCCCATGCTGTGGCCCAGCCAGAAGAAATCGTTGCCCGGCTCGATCTCCCGCAGTCGTGCCAGGGCCGCGGCCAGGTCGCGCTCCAGGTAGTCGTCGAAGCAGGTGGCGGCGAAAGGGGTGGCTTCCGGCCCGGCCGGACGGCTCAGGCCGGCGCCGCGCAGCTCCAGGCTGTAGACGGAAAACCCCCGCTGCGCCAGGTAACGGGCCAGCGAGGTCTCGTCGCTGAGATCGAAGTTGTAGCGGTTGGCGCCCAGGCCGTGGCACAGCAGCAGCGGCTCCCGCCAGCGCCTCTGCCCGGGATGATAGTAGTGCAGGGCCAGCCGCCAGTCATCCGCGGTGCGAGCGAAGTATACCTGCTCGCCGTAGCGAACCCGGCGCAGGCGGCGTGCCCAGGCGCCGATCAGCAGCTGCCAGGCAAGCAGCAGCAACAGCAGCAGGGCCAGCCAGCTCAACGGCTCGCTCATCTGTCACCCCGCCGCCTGGCCAGCGCCTCGAGCAGGCGCTGGTGGATGTCATCGAAGGGCCCGTTGGACATCACCAGCACCACCGCCGGCTCCCGCAGCTGCCGGACCAGGACGTCGATGACCGCGCCGGCATCGGCCAGCACCTCGGCTTCCAGGCCGCCCGCCCGCAGGTCGGCGGCCAGGCGGGCGGAATCGAAGCGCTGCTGCGGTTCGATCTGCTCGGCCCGGAAGGGCGGCACCAGCAACACCCGGCTGGCTCCCGCAAAGGCACGGGCATATTCCCGCTGGAAGACGGCGCGCCGGGAGGTATTGGTGCGCGGCTCGAACACCGCCACCAGCTGCCGGCCGGAAAAGCGCCGGGCGGCCGCGGCCACGGTCTCGCGCACCTCGGTGGGATGGTGGGCGAAGTCGTCGACCACCAGGATACCGTCGACCTCTCCCCGTACCTGCAGGCGCCGGGCCACCCCGGGAAAGGAGGACAGGTGCCGGGCCACGGCGTCCACCTCGAGGCCCAGCCGCTCGAGCACCACCAGCGCCGCCAGGGCATTGGCGACGTTGTGACGCCCGGAAAGCGGCATCTGCACCCTCGTCACCTCCCGCCCCCGGTGCACCACCGAAAAAGACATGCCGGCAGGGCCCGGCCGCAGGTCCGCCGCCTGCCACTCGGCCTCCGCCTCCAGGCCGTACCAGGCCACCGGCAATCCCCGGCCGGCCAGCAACCGGCGCACCCCGGGCTGATCGTGACAGGCCACCAGGCAGCCGTCTGCGGGAATCTGCTCGAGCAGGCCGTCGAAGGCCCGCCGGTAGCTCTCCTCGTCGGGATAGATATCGGCGTGATCGTATTCCAGGGAGGTGAGCACCGCCACCCGGGGCCGGTAGTGCACGAACTTGGGTCGCTTGTCGAAGAAGGCCGAGTCGTACTCGTCCCCTTCCACCACGAAGTGGGGGCCCGCCCCCAGGCGAAAGCTGCGGCCGCTGTCGAGCATGATACCCCCGGCCAGGAAGGAAGGATCCTGGCCCGCGGCCTGCAGCAGGTGGGCCAGCAGGCAGGTGGTGGTGGTCTTGCCGTGGGTGCCGGCCACCACCACCGACCGTCGCCCGGCAATGAACAGCTCTCCCAGGGTCTGGGGGAAGCTCTTCACTTCAAGCTCCATCTCCAGCGCCCGCCGGGCTTCCGGGTTGTCGCGACGACAGACGTTGCCCACCACCACCAGGTCGGGACGATCGTCCAGGTGGGCGGGATCGAAGCCGGGCCTGGTGGCGATGCCCCACTGGCGCAGGTGCTCGGACATGGGCGGATTGAAGGCGGTGTCGCAACCGCTTACCCGGTGCCCGGCCTGCTGCAGCAGACCGGCCAGCGAGCCCATGCCCATGCCGCAGACGCCGATCAGGTGTATGTTCATCGGTCCACCACTTTCGCAATCAGGTCGTGCAACCGCGGCCGGAAGCGGCTGATGGCCTGGTTGCCGCGGTCCGGATGCACGCGGTTGGTCAGCAGCACTATCACGAGTTGCCGCTCGGGATCCAGCCATAACGAGGTCCCGGTGAAGCCGGTATGCCCCACCGTGGCCGCTCCCAGCAGCCGGCCGGCCTGTGAGTTTTCACCGGAGGGCTTGTCCCAGCCCAGGGTACGGCTGGAGCCGGGCTGCGGCGCCCGCTGCCAGAAACGCCGCACCATCTCCGTCGGCAACCAGCTCCGCCGTCCCCGGAAGGCGTCGAGCCAGGCTCCGGCCAGGGCCGCCACCGCCCCGGACGTGCCGAACAGCCCGGCGTGCCCGGAGACTCCTCCCATGACGTAGGCGTTGTCGTCGTGCACCTGGCCGCACAGCACCCGGCCCCGCCAGGGACACAGCTCCGTGGCGGCGAACCGGTGGCGGCGGCGCTGGCCGGGCGTGAGGGGGAAGAACAGTCCCGCTCCGGGCAGGTGGCGGTTCACCAGGCGCCGGAACAGCCGGTCCAGGCGTTGACCGCTGGCACGCTCGATGATCCACTCCAAGAGGATGAAGCCGACGTCGGAGTACAGGGCCCGTTGCCCGGGCGGCCGCTCCGGCCGCTGCCGGGCCGCCAGCCGGCGCACGGCGGCCGGGCCGCCGTGTGTCCAGGCGGCAGGCCAGGAGGCCACCTCGTAAAAGAACGGCCGCCAGGCGGGCAGCCCGGAGGAGTGTTCCAGAAGCTGGGCGATGGTGGCCTGGGCGCAGGCGGCCCGGGGCAGCCACCGGCCCACCCGCTGCTCGAGCCCGAGTGCCCCCCGGCGCAGCAGTTGCAGCACCACCGTGGTGGTGGCCAGCGGCTTTGTCAGCGAGGCCAGGTCGAAGCAGGTATCGGGACGAACCGACCCGGCGCCGGGCCACAGCGAGGTGCGACCGTGAGCCGACAGGTGGACGGTACGGCCGTGGCTGTCGACCTGCAGCACCCCGGCGCAGAACACCCCCCGGGACACGGCTTGCTGCATCATCTCGTAAAGTGGCTGGATGCACCTGCCCGCCATCGCCGGTCCGTGTTCCTTTCAGCTCACCACGGCTTCGAGAATCTCCAGCCGACCGCGGTCGGCATCCAGCTCGGCCAACACTCCCAGCGGCAGTGCCAGGTTGCGGGCCAGGTGCCCGAAGCTGGCGCCGGAGACCGCCGGCACACCCAGCTCCGCCACGGCCCGTTCCACCACCGCCCGGGCGGCATACCGGCCCCGTCCCCCGGGACGACAACCGTGCAGGTCCCCCACCACCACCCCGAGCACGTTTTGCAGCGCTCCCGAGCTGCGCAGTTGCAACAGCAGGCGATCCAGCCGGTAGGCCTGCTCACCGGT
>QMME01000006.1 GCA_003647095.1 Deltaproteobacteria bacterium | reverse complement strand
GGAAGCTCCTGGTTCAGGCGCGCCGGAACTCCAGCTCTCCGCCGGCTCCCACGCTGACCATGATGTGATCGCCCGCGGAGAACTCGCCGCCCAGGATCTTCAAGGAGAGCGGATCCTGGAGCAGCTTCTGGATGACGCGCTTGAGCGGCCGGGCGCCGAACTGCGGGTCGTAACCCCGCTCGGCCAGCAGTTGCTTGGCCGCCTGGTCCAGCTCCAGGGTCATCTTGCGCTCGCCGAGCAGCTCCCGCAGGCGCTCGAGCTGGATGTCGACGATACGCTGCAAGTGCTCGCGCTCCAGGCTGCCGAACACCAGCACGTCGTCGACACGGTTGAGGAACTCGGGCCGGAAGTGCCGCCGCAGGGCCTCCAGCACCGCCTGGCGATCGGACTCGGCGATGCGGCCGGCCCGTTCCGCCAGCAGCTCCGAGCCGATGTTGGAGGTCATGATCACCACGGTGTTGCGGAAGTCGACGGTGCGGCCGTGGCCGTCGGTGAGGCGGCCGTCGTCGAGCAACTGCAGCAGCACGTTGAAAACCTCCGGGTGGGCCTTCTCGATCTCGTCGAAGAGCACCACCGAGTAGGGCCGGCGCCGGACCGCCTCGGTGAGCGCGCCGCCTTCCTCGTAGCCCACGTACCCGGGAGGAGCCCCGATGAGGCGGGCCACGGCGTGCTTTTCCATGTACTCGGACATGTCGATGCGGATCATGGCCCGCTCGTCGTCGAAGAGAAACTCCGCCAGGGCGCGGGCCAGCTCGGTCTTGCCCACCCCGGTGGGACCCATGAAGATGAACGAACCGATGGGCCGGTGGGGATCGGCCAGCCCGCTGCGGGCGCGGCGCACGGCGTTGGCGATCGCCTCGATGGCGGCATCCTGGCCCACCACCCGCTGCCGCAGGCGCTGCTCCATGTGCAGCAGCTTCTCCCGCTCCCCCTCGAGCAGCCGGTCCATGGGAATGCCCGTCCACTTGGCCACTACCGCGGCCACGTCGTCGGCCTCCACTTCCTCCTTGAGCATCTTGCAGTCGGCCTGTATCTCGGCCAGCTGCTGTTGCTGCTGGCCCAGCTCCTGCTCCAGCTGCACCAGGGTGCCGAACTTGATCTCCGAGGCACGGGCCAGGTCTCCCCGGCGCATGGCGTCTTCCTCCTCCACCCGGGCCTGCTCGATGGCCGACTTGATGTCGCGTATCTTCTGGATGACGCCCACCTCGTTCTGCCAGTGGGCCTTCTTCTGCTCGAGCTGTTCCTGCAGGTTGGCCAGCTCCTCCTCCAGCTTCTCTAGCCGTTCCCGGCTGGCCTGGTCCTTTTCCTTGCGCAGGGCCTCGCGTTCGATCTCGAGTTGAGTGATGCGCCGGGAGATCTCGTCGATCTCGGTGGGCAGGGAGTCGATCTCCATGCGCAGGCGGCTGGCCGCCTCGTCGATGAGATCGATGGCCTTGTCGGGCAGGAAGCGGTCACTGATGTAACGGGCCGAGAGCGTGGCCGCCGCCACCAGGGCCGAATCCTGGATGCGCACCCCGTGGTGCACCTCGTACTTTTCCTTCAGGCCGCGCAGGATGCTGATGGTGTCCTCGGTGCTCGGCTCCGTAACCAGCACCGGCTGGAAGCGCCTTTCCAGGGCGGCGTCCTTCTCGATGTACTTGCGGTACTCGTCCAGGGTGGTGGCGCCCACGCAGTGCAGCTCGCCCCGGGCCAGGGCCGGCTTGAGCATGTTGGAGGCGTCCATGGCCCCCTCGGCCTTGCCCGCCCCCACCAGGGTGTGCAGCTCGTCGATGAAGAGGATGATCTGTCCCTCGGCGGCGGTGATCTCCTTGAGCACCGCCTTGAGCCGGTCCTCGAACTCGCCGCGGTACTTGGCCCCGGCCACCAGCGCTCCCAGGTCGAGCGCCACCAGGCGCTTGTCCAGCAGCGGCTTGGGCACGTCCCGGTCGACGATGCGCCGGGCCAGCCCCTCGACGATGGCCGTCTTGCCGGTGCCGGGTTCGCCGATGAGCACCGGGTTGTTCTTGGTGCGCCGGGAAAGCACCTGCATGAGGCGGCGGATCTCCTCGTCGCGGCCGATGACCGGGTCGAGCTTGCCGCGCCGGGCCAGCTCGGTGAGATCGCGGCCGTAGCGTTCCAGCGCCTGGTAGCGGCTCTCGGGGTTGTCGTCGGTTACTCGCTGGTTGCCCCGCACCTCGGCCAGGGCCTTGAGCAGGGTGCCCGGATCGGCTCCCTGCGCGGCCAGCAGCTTGGCAGCCGGGCCCTTGCCGTCGCCGGCGATGGCCAGCAGCAGGTGCTCGGTGGACAGGTACTCGTCGCGCAGCCGGTCGGCCTGTTGCTGGGCGTGGTCGAGTACCTTGCGCAGGCGCGTGCCCACGTAGGGTTCCGCGCCCGACACCTGGGGCAACTTCTCCACCTCGGCCCGCAGCGGCTCCATGAGCCCGCGGGGATCGACCCCCAGCTTCTGCAGGATGGGAGCGACTATGCCACCTTCCTGGTCCAGCAGCGCCAGCAGCAGGTGCTCCGGGGTCAGCTCCTGGTGTCCCAGGCTGCGGGCCAGGCGTTCGGCCTGCGCCAGCGCCTCCTGCGACTTGACGGTCAGTTTATCCAGTCTCAATTTTCATCCCTCCATGGTCCCGCGCTCTTTCATCCTTACAAGAAAAAGATGTGCACTGGATGCGCCGTGTCAACCGCGATGGCGGGGTCGTCACCACCAACCAGCGGGAGCGGCGGGGGGCCTTCAGTTCGCCGGCAGCGGGCGGGCGGCCGCGGCTGTCATCATTGCCCTTCGGCCGGGCACTGCGACTGCAGCGGCCAGGCCCCGCCCGGCGGCGGGCAGCTAGTGCGACTGTGCCGGCTGGCAGGGGGGACAGCCGGCCGGACGCTGTTTTTTCTGCTTCTGCTTTTGCTGCTGCTGGCGCAGCTTTTCTTCCGGCAGCTGGCGCACCCGGTAGTGCTGGCCGCGTTCCTTGACGATGCGCCGGTACCAGGCTTCCGGGTAACCGGGGTGGGTGACCTTGCCCAGCTCGTCGCGCACGTTGCCATCGAGGTACTTCACGAACAGCTCCTGCCAGAGCCGGCGCCAGCGCTCCAGCACCAGCCCGGCCTGCTCGTCGAGGTAGCGGGTGAGGTAGTCGCGGGCCAGGCCCGGGGCCTGGCGGTGAAGTGCCAGGGCCGCCCGCTCCACCTCGGCCTGGCGGGCCAGCAGGCCGCCTTCCAGCTGCCGCTGCACCACGCGGATGTCCTCGATCATGTCTCGGTAGCGGCCGTAGGCCAGGTTGGCCACGGCGTTGAACACCCAGAAAGCCGAGTCCCAGCTGAAGTGCTCGAAGTCGGCGGTGCCGGGGGCAAAGGGTCGCGGGGCGTGGCGGATGCCGGCGTACATGGGCAGGTAGACGGTGCTCGCGGTATCGTCGACCCCGAACCAGAGCACCCCGCCGATGTCGCCGGGCATCTGGGCACGCATCTGGGCGATGAAGGAAAAGCCCGTCTGCTGGGTGGAGGTGGCCCGCTCGTTGAAGTACTCCTGGCCGTCGACCTTCCAGGTCAGCGGCCGCCAGCGGTAGGGCAGCTGGTAGGGACCCGCCCCCACTCCCCGGTGGAGATCCATGGGGGAGTCCTCGAAGTGATCGCGCATCAGCTGCATCATCTCCTGCACGGTGAGCTTGTGCTCGGGCCGGATCCACGGCGGCAGGCGCGGTGCCTGCGAGTCGCCCATCACGTACTTCAGGTAGCGGCCGGCCCGCCGGGGGGCCACCCGGCGGAAGAAGCTCCATACCCGGGCCTCGCAGATGCGCAGGGCGGTGAAGTCGAGCGGGGCGTAGGCGTCGGCGAAGCTGAACTCCGAGTCCCGGCCCTGGAAGTAGCCCTGCCGGCGGGCGAAGGAGATCACGTCTTTCGACCACCGGCAGGTGGTGTCGCGCCGCTTGAGAAACTTGCGGATGCGGGCCTGGTTGGCGTGGGCGGAGACGTAGCCGTCGGGGACCCGGCAGGCCACCCATACCGCGCCGGGATCCTGCTTGCCCTTGCCGATGATCTCCAGCAGCCAGGCCTCGCGGGGATCGGCCACCGACAGGGTCTCGCCGCTGCTGGCGTAGCCGTACTTGTCCACCAGCGAGGTTATCACCCCGATCGCCTCCCGGGCGGTGCGGGCCCGCTGCAGGGCCAGGAACATCAGGCTGCCGTAGTCGATCTTGCCGCTGCCCTGCAGCTCCTTGCGCCCCCCCCAGGTGGTCTCGCCGATGGACACCTGGTGCTCGTTGATGTGCCCCACCACCCGCCAGGTGTGGCGCACCTGGGGAATCTCGCTCAGGCGCTTGCCGGTGTCCCACTCGTACACGGTCACCATGGTCCCGGGGGGATAATCGGCCGCCGGCAGGATCACCAGCTCTCCGTACAGCTCGTGCGAATCGGCCGCGTAGGAGATCATCGTCGAGCCGTCGGCGCTGGCGCCGCGGCTGACCAGGAAATTGGTGCAGGCCGCGGCCGGCCGGGACCCCGTTGCCGGGACCACGACTAGCGCCGCCACCACCATTCCGATAAGCCTGTTCATGTCTCGCCCTTTCCCGGGCCCTTCCTGGCCCGGAAAGGCGCCAATAACATGGCCCCCGCGTGCTGGCAAGCAGATCGGAACCCCCCGGGCAGCCGTTGCGCCAACTGCTGGACACAGGTGCGGGGACAGGCACCGATGAAAAAGCATAAATATCAAAAGGCTGCACGCCAGGAGGCCGCTCGTTTTACGCAACCATACGATATTGTTCGCAAATACAAGACGACCAGGACATCGCACCAGGCAACTGGCGGGAATATAAGATCTTTATGGTGGGCCTGTCCCCGCCGTTTCGCCGTTTCGGAGCCTATGTTGACAGCGACGGCTTCCGGTGATACATTGTATTTACGAAAAACGCCGATAACGAAGGAGTTCTCATGGTCAAGCGTCTGACGAAACACGGCAACAGCCTGGCGCTCGTCATCGACAGGCCGATACTGGAGTTGCTCAAGATCGATGCGTACACTCCGCTCGAGATCTCCACCGACGGGCAGGTTCTGGTCGTCTCCCCGGTCCGTGACGCCGAGCACCAGAAAAAGTTCGAGAAGGCCCTCAATAAGGTGAACCGGAAATACGGTCGTGCCCTCAAGCACCTCGCGGAATGATCCTTGGCCCCCCTTTTCCTGAATCTCAGCGAGGTGTTGCACATTCACCGCGACCAGATCGAGCGCTACGGCGGTGAGCACGGTATCCGGGACCTCAGGCACGCTCAGGCATGACAACTCCCCATTGCCAGGACTGTTCAGCGAGCATCTTCACGGTCCCCGTCCCTGAAAGCCTTCCCAAAGCCTTCCCCGTCTGCGTCGCGGACGCAACAGGCAGGCAACGACCCCTCCCGTCCCCTTGACTTATTGTAGGCATGCGTACTACATTACCTCCCAAGGTATGCAGGAGGATCACCCATGGGAAACGAACGACGCACTCACAAGCGTTTCGACGTCCAGCCGCTCATCTGCCGCACCCACCCGCGCCTGCACGGCATCAGCGTGCTGCGCAACGTCTCGCTGAAGGGAGCATTCCTGCTCAACGGCGAGCCGCCCCCCGTCGGCAGCAGGTGCGAGCTGGAGTTCGCCGAGCCGCCGCTTACCGGCTACCGCCTGCGCGGCCGGGTGGTGCGTCACGGCTCGCTGAAGCTGAGCCGCGGCTACGCCGTCGACTTCCCCTCCCCCCACCCGCGCCTGCTGCGGGCCGTCTACCACAAGTCGTTCGCATACTGATCGCCTGCGTGCGGCCGCCAATAAATTACTTGCGGTTCCGGCCCTGCTGTTTTTATCTTGCCCCAACGTCACTGAAGCGAAACTCTGCAAGCAGGAGGTGATCATGAAATCCTGGTTCTCGCTGTCGTGCCTGGCCGCCTGTGCCCTGCTGGCCGGCGGCTGCATGATGAAGAGCACCCACGAGCAGATCCTGCACGACGAGAAGACCGCCGCCCAGAAGCAGCTGGAGGAGACGCGCCAGTCCCTGACCAAGCAGCTCAACGAGCAGTCCGAGGCCCGCAAGGCCTGCGAGGGCAAGCTGGCCGCCACCAACCAGGCCAAGGGCAAGCTGGAGGCCGACCTGGCCGCCCGGCAGATGCAGATCCGCAAGCTGCTCGACGAGAAGGGGGCGCTGTCCCAGGAACGGGAGCAGCTCACCGCCGAGCAGCAGAAGCTGTCGCGGGAGATCCAGCAGCTGCAGCACATGCGCGAGGCCGCCGAGCGGCGTTCGGCCGAGTACCGGGAGCTGCTCAAGAAGCTGGCCAAGATGATCGACGCCGGCTCGCTGGAAGTGAAGGTCCGCAACGGCCGCATGCTGGTGCAGATGTCTTCAGACGTGTTGTTCGCCCCGGCCTCCACCCGCATCAAGCCGGAGGCCCGTTCCGCCATCGAGGAGCTGGCCGCCACCCTGGCCACCTTCACCGGGCGCAAGTTCCTGGTGCTGGGACACTCCGACTCCACCCCCATCCACTCGGCCCGCTTCCCCTCCAACTGGGAGCTGTCCACCCAGCGGGCGGTGGAGGTGGTGAAGATCATGATCGAGGCCGGCGTGCCCCCGCAGATGCTGGCCGCCGCCGGCGCGGCCGAGTTCGATCCCCTGGTGGAAAACGACACTCCCGAAAACCGGGCCACCAACCGCCGGGTGGAGATCATCTTCCTGCCCAAGATCGACGAGCTGCCCGGCTTCGACCAGGTACTGGGGAAATAGCCCCCCTTCAGCGCCGGCGCGGCGTGCGCTTCCGCGGGTGACGCTCCGGGGTGCGCCGCAGGATCATGTCCACGATCATGTCGGTGGCCTTCTGGTTGGGCTGCACCGCGGGGACGATGATGTCCGCCTGCAGCTTGGTGGGCTCGACGAAGGTCTCGTGCATGGGCCGCACCGTGCCCAGGTACTGGTCGATGCAGTTTTCCAGGGAGCGGCCCCGCTCGGTGATGTCCCGCTGCAGGCGGCGCAGCAGGCGCAGGTCGGCCGAGGCCTCCACGTAGATGCGCAGGTCGAACTGCTGGCGCAAGGGTTCATGGGCGAAGATGAGTATGCCCTCGACGATGATCACCGGGCAGGGTTCCACCCGGACCGTCTCCGCCATGCGCGTGTGGGTGACGAAGTTGTAGCGGGGGGTGTCGACCGCCTGTCCCCGGCGCAGCTTCTGCACGTGCCGCACCAGCAGGGAAAACTCGATGGCGTCGGGGTGATCGTAGTTCTGCTGCAGGCGCTGCTCCAGCGCCATGCCCGACTGGTCGTTGTAGTACCAGTCGGCCCGCAACACCGCCACCTGGCCCGCGGGCAGGGCGGCGATGATGTTGCGGGTCAGGGTGGTCTTGCCCGAGCCGGTTCCCCCGGCCACCCCGATCACGAAGCGATCCGCACCCCGCCGGCGCGTTTTCTTCTGGCCGCGTTCCGTCAATTCCTCGCTCTCCCGCCGGCAGCCACCCGGCTACCCGGGCAGGAAAGCTAGCATGCCGGCCTCCCGGTAACAAGCCGCTGGTTTCCGCCCGGCAAAGGTGCTATGGTTGCCCGGGACTGCGGGAGGCTTGATGGACCAGGCCGTCGTCTTGCTGATCGACAGCGATTCCCGGCGCCGGCAGGAACTGTCGCGGGTGGTGGAAGCGCTCCCCGGCGAGGTGCTGCTGGCGGCCGACGGCCAGGAGGGCCTGCGGGTGCTGCAGAGCCGCCCGGTGGATCTGGTAATCTGCTGCCGGCAGCTGGCCTCCCCTTCCGCGGCGGAGATATTCGCCTACATCGCCGATTTCTTCCCCGATCCCCCGGCCACCCTGCTGCTGGTCGACGACGAGCAGCAGCCCCGCCAGGCCGCCGCCAGCGCGCGCGCCGATGCCGCCCTGGCCTGGCCGGCCCAGCGGGGCGCGGCCAGCCAGTTGCTGGAGCTGCTGCTGCGCCAGGCCGAACTGCAGACCCGCCTGAAGACGCTGGAAGAGGAGAACCTCGAGCTGCACCGGGCAGCGGCCCGGCTCACCCGGGGCGGTGGCGAGGACTTCCCCCGCTTCGACATGTTCAAGCGCGTGGTGGTCATGGAGCTGCGCAAGGCCCGGCGCTACGGCTACCCGCTGTCGGTGCTGCTGGTGGCCATCGACCGTTTCGAG
Organism: Deltaproteobacteria bacterium; assembly: GCA_003647095.1. Lineage (GTDB taxonomy): Bacteria > Myxococcota > B64-G9 > B64-G9 > B64-G9 > B64-G9. The sequence continues at coordinate 20,615 of QMME01000006.1, read as the reverse complement.
GAAGTGGCCCGCTGGCTCGACGAAGCCCAGCGGAAATCTCTCTTTCGCTCGGTCTGGCAGGCGCTGCACCGGGACCTGCGGGATACCGACCTCACCCTGCTGTTCGCCGAGGAAAAACTGCTGGTACTGATGCCGCATACCAACCTGGAAGGGGCCGTGGTGGTGGCCGACCGGGTGCGCCAGCGGGTGGCCGCCATTCCCCCACCGGCCAGCCTGGTGGAGTTGAAAGTGACCGTTTCGCTGTCGGCGGCGTCCACCGAAAACACCCGGCAGGCCCGGCTCGGCGCACTGGTGGCCCTGGCCATGAAGGGAATCGAGGAGGCCGCCTTCAAGGGTGGAGACCTGGTCATCGTCTGCACCGAGCGTCCCCCCGACGACAAGCCCCGGCCGGCACCGCTGGACATCGGCAAGCTGGGAGACCGGACGTTCTTTCTCTAGGTCCGGCTTCCGCCCGGCGAAAATCCGGGACGAGAACCGTGTTGGAGAGGGGAAAGCGGGGCGGTTACTCGCCCCAGCTGCGCTTCTGCTTGGCCAGATCGAGCAGGGCCTGGGCCGACTGGGCCAGCTCCTCGTTGCCGGAGCGTTGCACCAGCCCGGCAACCTTTTCCAGCAGCTCGGCCTCCTCGACATTGCGCTGCTTCAGCGAGGCCACCATCCCGGCGAACACCTCGAAGAACCCCTTCAACTCGTCGGCGCGCCGCAAGGGCCGGGTCTGGGGGACCTGGCCGTCGCGGATCTGGCCCAGGTAGCGGGAGATGATGAACACCGGACCGGCCACGCGGTGGGTGATGATGATTCCCCAGGCGAACAGGAACACCGCCATCACCACCACGAAGCCTCCCAGCAACAGCAGTTGCCGGGAGTCGAACTTGGCCACCTCGTTGGCCATGGCCGCATCGATGCCCAGCAGCTCGCGGTTTTCCATGGTGAGCTGGAAGATGAAGTATCCCAGGATGGCCGATACCACCACCCCAACAAGAACGATGATCAGGGTGTACTTGAGCTGGAAGGAGCGGTCGATGAGAAAGGTGCGCCGGCGGGCGCGAGCGGGAGTTTCGTTTTCTGCGCTGGAAGTCATGGTTCACCCCTTGGCCGAACCGTGCTACTCTGGGCAAGTTTACGGGGTGAATTGTATGTGGCCGGGGCATGGTGAATCAAGAATTTTGTTCCTGGTGCTGCTGCTGTCCTGGGGTTGCGGCGCCGAGCGCGAGTGCCGCCATCCCGACGGCGAGCTGGGCTCCTGCTGCAGCAGCGACGCCGACTGTTCCGGGCAGCTGCAGTGCCTGCAGCAGTTTCCCGGGGGGATGTGTTCGCTGACCTGCGAGGAAGCCGGCTCCTGTCCCCCCGCGGCCGCCTGCATCCGCGTGGAGTCGCAGTCGCAGGGCAGCCTGGGCCGGGTGTGCCTGCCGCGCTGCGGAGACGGTTACCCGTCCTGCCCGGAAGGATTGTCTTGCACCACGACCAGCGTGGCCGGGCTGGAGGTGTGTTTTCCCTGAGGTGAAGATTTTCACCCGGTTCCTGTCTATACCAGGACCATACGGAGGGAGGTTGGCATGAAAGCAACGAGCGTTCTGGCAGTGGCCCTGATGTGCGGGCTTTCCGCCTGCGCCGGCGAAAAGCCCACCCGGCGCCTGGAGCCGGCCGCCCGGCCGGCGCCGCCGCCGCGCGGCCCGGATCGCCTGGTGCTGGTGGACCGGCCCCTGCAGTTGCAGGACGAGCAGGAACCCTTCCGCACCAAGGCGGTCTTCACCTTCGACCTGCCCGCGCGTCCGCGCCGGGCCCGGCTGCTGTTGCGCTTCAGCGGCGTACCCGGGGCCCTGAGCGAGGACTACAAGATGGGCCGCTTTCGCGACCGGGTGGAGCTCAACGATCGCTACCTGATGGACCTGAACACCTTCAGCCGCGGCGAAGACGACGTGGTGGAGCACACCAAGTGGATTTCCGTGGGCATGCTCCACCGGCACAACAAGCTGGCCTTCCTGGCCGGCGACGACGGTGCCCGCGACCGGCGCCCCGATCACGACGAGTTCGAGTTGCGCTCGGTGGTGGTGGAATTCGACTGGTAACGGCGGCTACGGGCGCCTCCGCCCGGAGCCGGCCTGGCGCCTGAGGAAGTGAAACAGCTCCAGCTGGCGCCACTGCTCTGCCGTCATCAGGGCGCGGATGTCCAGCAGCAGGTCGATGCGGTTCTGGCGCAGCCGGGTCTCCAGGCGACCCACCTTCTCCACCTGCCGCATGATGGCCTGGCGGTCGGGCCGGTCGGCATCCAGCAACTGCTGCAGCCGCAACCGGGCCAGGTCGAGATCCTTCTGGATATCCAGCTTCTGCCGGTCGGCCTGGAGGCTCAGTTCGCCGATACGCCGGATCTGCTGCTTCGAGAGCCCGGCCCGGCGCATGGCCCGTTGCATCTCCAGCGGTTCCACCTCCGCGGCCCGGGCCGTCATGCCGGCCGCAGCCAGCAGCAACGCCAGCGTCAGCAAGTTCACCGTCTTCACGACAGACCTCCCGCTTCCTCTCCCCTCAGATGACGATCTCTCCCAGCACCATCTCCAGCGCCTGCCACGACTTGGGCAGCACGCTTTCCGGCTGGGTGTCGTCATTGGCGTTCTGCTCGCCGCCGGCAAACAGCGACCACTGCGTCTCGAACCAGTCTTGCTGTTCATCGGCGCCCGGCAGCCGCACCACCTCGTCCACCTCTTCCATGAGGGCCCACAAGCGTCCGGCCGTATCCACTTCCCCGTTTCCACCCCGGGGCAGCCACAACCAGGCCGCCAGCGCCACCAGCAGCAACGCCGCCGTGGCCGCCAGCACCAGGCGCCCCCGTTGCCGGAGGCTCCGCTTGCGGGTGCTTCCCTCCAGGACCTCGCGCCACCGCGACGGGGTGGGTTCGTCCAGTTGCCGGTGCCATTCGGCCAGGGCCTGCAGGCGCCGCTGGCTCTCGGCCAGGGCCGTGCAGGCCTGGCAGTGCTCGAGGTGGGCACGCTGCTCCTCGTCGAGCGGCTGCCCGGCAACGATTCTCTCGGCTATCTGCTGGCAAGCTTTCATCACTCACCTCCCGCCACTTCGGGCAAGCGGCCGCGCAGGGCCTGCAGGGCGCGAACCAGGTGCGTCTTGACGGTGCCCGGGCCCAGCCCGGTAACCTCGGCGATCTGCGCCACCGACATCTGCTCCAGGTAGCGCAGGCTCACCACCTGCTGCTGCCGGGCGGACAGGGTGGCCAGCGCCTGTCGCAGGTCCCGCACCGCCTGGCGGCGCTCCAGCAGCTCCGACGGCGTCTCGCCCTCCGGCAGCCAGCCCAGGGGATCCGGCTGATCCTCCCGGCGCCGCCCCAGCCAGCCCTCCAGGCGCTGGCGCAGGCGCCGCCGGCGCAGCCGGCGCAGGCCCTGGTTGGCCACGATGCGCATCACCCAGGCCTCCAGCTGCCCTTCGCCGCGGAAACCGTCCAGGGAGCGGTGGGCCCGCAGCAGTCCTTCCTGCACCACCTCGCGGGCGTCCTCGTCGTTGCCCACCAGGCGCCGGGCCAGCCGGAACAGGCGTGGACCCTGCTCGACCACCAGCCGCTCGAAGCGCAGCCTCGTCGCCTGTCCCGCTGTCGGCCCGCTTGCCGCTTTCACCGCCACTCCGTCCACGGCCTCCTCCTGAATAGTATGATCCACCGGGAGGCCGAGCGATAGACACCGGCCCAGAATACGACACCCGGGACGTGCGTTCCAGGCAGGGGCACTTGAAATGCCCCCCAGCTATGCTATCCTCCCGGCAATGCAAGGCAATCCCGTCAACCAGGCGGCCGCCCGGCTGCTGCTGCCGCTGTTGTTGCTGCTGCTGGCCGGGCCGGCCGGGGGGGGTGTCTACTTCCTGCCCGGTCGCGGGGTGCGCGCCATGGGCCGGGCCGGGGCGGCGGTGGTCTCCAGCGACGACGCCATGGCCAACTGGTACAACCCGGCCCGGCTGGCCCTGCAGTCCGGCACCCGCCTGCAGCTGGGAGCGGGCATGACCATGCCGCAGATGCACTTCCAGCGCTACCCCATGGCCGAGGTGGACGAGACCTTTGCGGCGGTCGACAACCAGGCTCCACCCGCTCCCAGCATCGGCCTGGGCATCTCTTCCGATTTCGGCCTGGAGCAGCTGGTGCTGGGGCTGGCCTTCTACACCCCGGCCGCCACCTGGAACCGCTACCCGGAGCAGGGTCCCCAGCGCTACGCCGAGGTGCGCAGCGACAACCTGGCCTTCAGCCTGCAGTTCTCGGCCGCCTGGCGCCCGCTTTCCAGGCTGAGCCTGGGAGCGGGGCTGCGCCTGTTCACCCTGCGCATCAACCACACCTACGCCATCTCCGCCTTTCCCGGCATCTTCGGCATGCCCGAGGACCGCGATCTCGACGCCCTGGTGCAGAACATCGCCGAGGATCTCATGGAGCCCTCCGCCGTGGTGGGCCTGTGGTTCGACCTGGGCACCCTGGCCGATTTCCTGGAGGGCTTCGAGCTGGGCGCCGCCTTCGTCTCCGGCGTCTCCGTGGCCGCCGGCGGACACCTCAACGTGCGCCTGCCCGAAAACGTCTACTACGACAACGTCACCCTCGACCCGGAGCAACCGCCGGTGCGGGTGGAACTGGACTTTCCCTGGATGGTGCGCTGGGGCCTGCGCTGGCGCTACCGGGAGCTGTTCGACGTCGAGTGCGACGTGGCCTGGGAGGGCTGGTCGGTGACCGACGAGGTGCGCGACATCCTCACCGAGCCCACCTACTACCACGACCTGCCCACCATCGGCGACTACCTCCTTTCCAGCACCGCCTCGCCCCGGCACTTCCGCGACACCTGGTCGGTGCGGCTGGGCGGGCAGTACCGGGCGCTCGACTGGCTGCTGCTGCGCCTGGGATTCCTCTGGGAGTCGGGGGCCGTGCCCGACGCCTATCTTTCCGTGGCCAACCCCGACAGCGACAAGTTCGGCCTGGGCCTGGGCGTGGGGGTGGAGCTGGGCGCCTTCCAGTTCGACCTGGGCTACCTGCACCTGTTCCAGCTGGGGCGCGACGTCGCCGTGGGCGAGAGCCTGGTCACCCAGACCAATCCCTCCAACCCGGAGGGCTCCACCTACGTGGGTGCCGGCAGCTACCGTTCCGGTTACGACCTGCTGGGGCTGGCGGTGCTGGTGCAGCTGGACGAGTTCTGGCGCTAGCAACACCGGCAATTTGCCCTTGCACGCGCCTCCCGGGCGGGCTAGACTGCGGCCCTGTTCACTGGTCCCGACAGGGCCGAGAGGCTCGCATGGCTGGCGCGCAAAATGCCGTCTACCAGATACTGTCCCGCAACCTGGCTCATGGAAGCCTGCGCCCGGGGGCCGAGATCGGCGTCCGGGCCGACCAGTTGCTGGTGCAGGACGGCACCGGCACCATGGTGTTTCTGCACCTGCAGCGGCTCAATCCCCCCCGCCTCAAGGGCAAGCTGGCCGTCTGCTACGTCGACCACAACACCCTGGGTGACGGCGGCCCCGAAAACGCCGACGACCACACCTTCCTGAAAAGCGCCTGCGCCCACTACGGCCTGATCTTCTCCCGGCCCGGCAACGGCATCGGCCACCAGGTCCACCTGGAACGCTTCGCCGAACCGGGACGGCTGCTGCTGGGTGCCGACAGCCACGTGGTGACCATGGGAGGGCTGGGCATGCTGGCCATCGGCACCGGCGGCCTGGAACTGGCGGTGGCCATGACCGGCGTGCCCCACTACATGATCTGCCCGGCGGTGGTGCGGGTGGTGCTCAACGGCCGGCTGCGCCCCTGGTGCTCGGCCAAGGACGTGGTGCTGCACCTGCTGTCCATGATGGCCGGTCATTCCTGGACGGGCATGGCCCTGGAATACTGCGGCGAGGGAGTCAAGCAGTTGAGCGTGCCGCAGCGGGCCACCATCGCCAACATGGGCGCCGAGCTGGGCCTGACCACCAGCCTGTTTCCCTCGGACGAAGTAACCCGCGGCTGGCTGGTGGCGCAGGGCCGGGGCCGGGCCTACCGGCGCCTGAACGTGTCCGCCCGGGCCGAGGTGGCCGACGAGATCGTCCTCGACCTGGGCACCGTGGAACCCATGGTGGCCCTGCCTCCCAGTCCACTCAAGGCGGTGCCGGTGCGCCAGGTGGCCGGCCTGCCGGTCCAGCAGGTGGCGGTGGGCAGCTGCACCAACGGCTCCTTCGAGGACATCGCCCAGGTGGCGCTGCTGCTGCGGGGCAAGCGCATCACCCCCGACCTGGACCTGGTGGTGGCCCCGGCCACCCGCCAGGCCCAGCGGCTGATGTTGCAACGCGGCTACCTGCAGGCGCTGGTGGAGGCCGGGGCCCGCCTGGCCGAGCCGGCCTGCGGCTTCTGCATCGGCCAGGGCCACGCCCCGGCCAGCGGCACCGTCAGCGTGCGTACCGTCAACCGCAACTACGAGGGCCGCTGCGGCACCCGTGACGCCCAGGTCTACCTGGTCAGCCCCCTGACGGCGGCCGCCTGCGCCCTGCGCGGCCAGCTGTGCGATCCGCGTGACCTGCGGCGCCAGCGGCCGCGCTTGACCCTGCCGCGGCGTTTCCCGGTGGACGATTCGCTGCTGCTGCAGCCGCCCCCCGGCAACCGCCGGCGCCGTATCGAGATCATCCGCGGTCCCAACATCATCGATCCACCGCGGTCCGAGCCCCTGCCCACCAGCCTGGAGGGGGTGATCACCCTGAAGCTGGGCGACCAGGTGACCACCGATCACATCCTCCCGGCCGGTCCCTACCTGAAGTTCCGTTCCAACGTCCAGGAGTACGCCTGGCACACCTTCAAGGGCATCGATCCCCGCTTCGTGCACCGTGCCAAGGACATCCAGAAGCGCGGCCTGGCCAACGTGCTGGTGGCCGGCCAGGGCTACGGGGCCGGCTCCAGCCGCGAGCACGCCGCCATGTGCCCCCGCCACCTGGGGGTGCGGGTGATCATGGCCAAGAGCTTCGAGCGCATTCACCTGTCCAACCTCATCCACCACGGCATCGTGCCGCTGACCTTCATCGACCCGCGCGACTACGACCGCCTGCGCCAGGAAGACGACGTGGAGCTGCCCTGGCTGGTGGCGGAACTGCGCCGTTCCTCCCTGGTGACGGTGCGCAGCCACGGGCGGGGCTACGAGTTGAAGCTCAAGCACTCCCTGAGCCGCCGCCAGGTGGACATCCTGCTCTGCGGCAGCCTCTGCGATTACGTGTGCCGGAAGTAGTGCGGCCGGCGGGCATGCCCTGCAGTTGCGTAAGCAACTGCAGGGTGTTGGTCTTGCTGGTGGAATTGACGAGTTCCGCCAGCGCTTCGCGCAACGGCCCGGAAAATCACTTTTCGTAATTTCCGCATGTTGCGAAGCATGTTCCGGCCTCCCTGCACCATTACCGGGGCATCCTGAAACTCCGACGTTGCTTTTTGGCAACGTCGGAACTGCAGCCGGTTTTCCGGTGGCACCCGCGGCGAGCGCCGTAGCGACCCACGGGCAGTCCCGGAGTCGGGCAACCGCGTTTCATTCCGGGGGAAAGCGTTTCTTCTCGAGGCAGCGGTCCCAGAACAGGTTGGCCCCGTCGACGTAGAGATCGACGGGGAAGAACGGCTGGGCCACCTCCCCGGCCGTGGCCGTGCTGACTTCACCCCGCTCGGCCAGCTCGCGTCCGGCCCGGCGCGCCGCCCGCTCCACCGCGGCCACCTTCTCGGGCAGGGCCTGCTTCATGGTCAGTACCCGGCTGGCCGGGCGCAGCACCGCCCCGGCATAGCGGGTGTGCAGGTTGCGGCACATGCGCCGGGTGTGCTCCACCACCAGGTCCAGGTTGTCGAGTTCGCTGAAGCCGCAGACGCTCACCAGCCCGATGGCCGGCACCCGCTCCAGCAGCATCTTGTGCCGGCAGTGGCCGTCTACCAGCTCGAAGTGCGGGTCCACCAGGGGAATGAGTCGATCCAGGAAGGTCTTGGCCTGGGCGCAGAAGCCGTCCACGTACACCGGTGCCGCCAGCAGGAACAGGTCGGCGGCGGCGAAGCGCTGGCGCAGCCGGGTCATGTCGTCATCCTGGACGCAGCGGCCGGGGTGCGCCACCCAGCACTTGAGGCAGCCCAGGCAGGGAGAGATCTGCTGCTTCTGCAAGAACACGCTCTCCACCGTGGCACCGCCGGCCCGGGCCCCTTCCAGTACCAGCTCCAGCAGGCGATGGGTCATACCCCGGCGCATGGTGGGGCTGGCGTTGACGGCGAAGATATCCATGGTCTCCTCCCTCAGTGCACGGCCAGCCGCCGCCGTTCCCGGCGCCAGCGCCCGGTGAGCGGATCGCGGGAAAAGCGCACCAGCAGCACCTTGCCCATCAAGGCCGAGCGTTCCAGCGGCCGGGCGGCGAGCGCCTGGGCCTCGGTGAGGTTGTCTCCCAGCAGCAGCACCTGCCCCGGGCCCACCTGCCAGTCGCCGGTGCGTCGCCGGGCCGGGTCGCGCTCCAGCAACAGCTGGTGGCTGGAACCCTCCAGCCGGCACTCGGCCCGCAGCACCGGTCGTTGCTCGATGTCGCCGCCGGCACCGCGCCGGGCATAGGCCTCTTCCGCCAGGCCCTGGAAAGGCAGTTTCCGGCCCTCTATCTCCAGGCCGTCGGCCAGCAGCCGCACCCGCTCCCCGGGCAGGCCCACCAGGCGCAGCACGCGCAGCTCGTTGCCGTGGTGCCGATCCCGCACCACCACCAGGGCCCCGCGTTCCAGCCGCTCGCGGGTGGCTGCCCGCAGGTCGAGCACCACCGCGTCGCCGGGCAGCAAGGTTGGTCTCATGGTGTCGGCGACCAGCACCACGGTGGTGAGCAGGTTGCCGCGCACCAGGCGCACCAGGCCCCAGTTGGGCAGCACCAGGCCGGCCAGCCAGGCCAGCAGGTAGACGCTGGGGGTGTTGTACCAGCGTATGCGGTAGCCGTCGCCGGCCCGGGAAGCGGCCAGCAGGGCATGCCCCATGCCTCCCAGCCAGCCGGCCGCGGCCAGCAAGGCAAAGACCCACAACGCCGTCGCCAGGCTGCTCCCGCCCAGTCCGAAGGTCAACCAGAAGGCCAGCCAGCCGCTCATCGCCAGCAGGAAAAACGACAGCGCCGCCAGCAGCCGCCCGCAGTACAGCTGTCCCAGCCCGGGTGCCAGCAAGCCCAGCAGCAAGGCGATCAGCGGCGTGCGTTTCTTTTCCATGAGCGTCTCCCGGTGCCGATCCGGCGCCTACTTCTTCATCTCCACCACCAGATCCAACTTCTTGCCGGGCAGGATGTTCACCTGGCGGGTGACCGAAAGCTTGAGCCGGGGGTTTTCCAGGCGAATGCGGTGGCGGCCGGCCTTGAGCTTGATGTTGTAAAGCGGCGTGGGCCGGGGTTGTTTGTGCCCGTCGATGTATACCCAGGCCCATACCGGCACGGCGTTGACGTTCAGGGTGCCGGTCTTCACCGCCGGGCGTACCGGCGGCCGCCGGGGCCGGCGCACCATCTCGGCTTCCAGGGCCATCTTCTCGGCCTCCTCCAGGTCCACCTGCCGGCTCCAGGAGCGGTAACCCTCCAGTTCCAGCCGCACCCGGTGGCGGCCGCCGGCCAGTCCCTCCAGGCGGGCCGGGGTACGCTTCCAGGTGGCCTGCCCGTCCAGGTACACCGCGGCGCCGGGCGGGCGGGAGTCGACGAGCAGGACGGCCTTCTTCTTCGCCACCGGCGGTGGCCGGGGAACCGTTATCCCGGCATCGAGCGGTGCCGGCGCGGGCTGGGGGCGGTTGGCCAGCCAGTAGACCAGCACCACCACCGCCCCGGCCAGGATGATCAGTCCGCTGCCGATCACTCCCAGGGCCAGGGGCGACAGCCCACGCCGGGCCGGCGGCTGCGGGCTGGCGCCCGGGGGCAGGTCCAGGCGCGTGGCCGGCCCGGTGGGTGTGGGTGGACCCATCTGCGGCGGCAGCGCCGGCAGGCTGGGGCTGGAGCGATCGCGCTCGCGGCGTTCCTCGTCGGCGATCTCGCGGGCGAAGATCTCCTTCATGAAGGCGGCCAGGCGCCCGGCGTCGGCTCGTTGCCCCATCTCGTAGAGGGCATCGGCCAGGTCACCGGCCATCTCGGCGGCCGTCTGGTAACGATCCTGGGGATGCAGGGCGAGGGCCCGTTTCACGATGCCGTCCACCCGCTGGGGGATGGCCTTGTTCAACTGCGAGGGCAGCTGGGGTACCCGCGCCGCCCGCACCATCTCCAACGTCTCCAGGTCGGTCTCGCCCTTGAACAGGCGCCGGGCCACCAGCGATTCCCACAGCAGCACCCCGGCGGCGAAGATATCCGAGCGGTGATCGATGGGCTGACCCTGCACCTGCTCGGGCGACATGTAACCGTACTTGCCCTTGAGGGTGCCGGTGGCCGTCTTCTGCTCCTTGTGAGCGGCCTTGGCGATGCCGAAGTCGGCCACCTTGACGTCGCCTTCCCAGGAGACCAGGATGTTGGAGGGGCTGACGTCGCGGTGAATGATCCCCGCCGGGCGGCCCTCCACCTTGCAGCGATGGGCGTAGTCCAGCCCGCGGCACACCTCGGCGATGATCTGCAGCACCAGCGGGGCGGGAAGGCGGCGGCGCAACTTGCGGCAGCGGTTGATGATGGCCAGCAGGTCGCGGCCCGCCACCAGCTCCATGGCGATGAAGTAGTGCTCGCCGATGCGCCCCAGGTCGAACACCTGCACGATGTTGGCGTGGTGCAGGTTGACCGCGATCTTGGCCTCGTCGACGAACATGCGGATGAAGGTCTCGTCGCTGGTCAGGGTGGGCAGGATGCGCTTGATGCACACCTGCTTGGTGAACCCCTCCACCCCGAAGGCGGTGGCCCGGAAGATCTCGGCCATGCCGCCGGCACCGATACGCTCGGTAAGCACGTACTTGCCGAACTGCTGTGGTTGGAACCCGGCGCCGGTCATGTTCCAGCCATGGTCTGCTCAGGCCAGCTTCTCGAGCGCCGCTTCCCAGCGGGCGATGTGCTCGGCCACCTGCTGCTCGGGCATGCTCGGGGTGAAGGAACGTTCCACCTGCCAGCTGCGGGCCAGGGTGTCCAGGTCTGGCCATATCCCGGCTGCCAGCCCGGCCAGCATGGCCGCGCCCAGGGCGGTGGTCTCGATCACCCGGGGCCGGTCCATGCGCACCCCGAGGATGTCGGCCTGGAACTGCAGCAGCAGGTCGTTGGCGGCCGCGCCCCCGTCGGCACGCAGCACCTGCAGCCGCCCGCCGGCGTCCCGGCGCATGGCCTCGACGACGTCGCGCACCTGCAGGGCGATCCCCTCCAGGGTGGCCCGGGCCAGGTGGGCGGCGGTAGTGCCCCGGGTCAGGCCGCTGATCAGGCCGCGCGCCTGCGGGTTCCAGCGCGGGGCGCCCAGCCCCACCAGGGCGGGCACGAACACCACCCCCTCGCTGGATTCCACCTGCGCGGCCAGGGGACCGACGTCCGCCGATTTCTCGATCAGGCCCAGCCCGTCGCGCAGCCACTGCACGGCCGCGCCGGCGATGAAGACGCTGCCCTCCAGCGCGTAGACCACTTCACTTCCGAGGCGCCAGCCCACGGTGGTGAGCAGGCCGTGGCTGGAGCGCACCGGCCGGGCGCCGGTGTTCATGAGCACGAAGGCCCCGGTGCCGTAGGTGCACTTGACGCTGCCGGGGGCGAAGCAGGCCTGGCCGAACAGGGCCGCCTGCTGGTCGCCCGCCAGGCCGCAGACGGGAATGCCGTCGGGCAGGCCGGGTACGCCGCTGGTGCGGCCCAACACCTCCGAGCTGGAGACGATGCGCGGCAGCATGCTGGCCGGCACTCCCAGGATGTCGAGCAGCTGCTCGTCCCAGTCCAGGGTGTCGAGGTTCATCAGCAGGGTGCGCGAGGCGTTGGAGACGTCGGTCACGTGGGCCTGGCCGGCGGTCAGGCGCCAGGCCAGGAAGCTGTCGATGGTGCCGAAGCGGGCCTGCCCGGCAGCCGCCGCCCGGGCCAGCCGCTCGTCGTTCTGCAACAGCCAGTGCAGCTTGGTCCCCGAGAAGTAGGGGTCCAGCACCAGGCCGGTCTTGTGGCGGAAGGTCTCCTCGTGCCCCTGCCGGCGCAGCTCGGCGCAGATGTCGGCGGTGCGGCGACACTGCCAGACGATGGCGTTGTGCAGGGGCTGGCCGCTGCGGGCATCCCACACCCCGGTGGTCTCCCGCTGGTTGGTGATGCCGATGGCGGCGATGTGGCCGCCGTCGACGGCGGCCTGCTCGAGCACCGCGGCAACGGCCTGCAACACCGACTTCCAGATGTCTTCCAGGTCGTGTTCCACCCAGCCGGGGCGGGGGAAGATCTGCCGGAACTCGCGGTTTACCTTGGCCCGCAGGCCGGCCTGCTCGTCGAACAGGGCGGCCGTGGTGCCGGTGGTTCCCTGGTCAATGGCCAGCAGGTAGTTCGCTTTCATGATCACTGCTCTCCCGGGTCTTGCTCGGACTCCACGGCCCGGCGCAGCTGGGCGGCGGCGTCTTCCAGGGTGTCGACGGTGCGTGCCCAGCCGGCGGCCTGCGGGGGCTGGTCGCGCTTCTGCCGGAAGGACTCCAGCAGGGAGATGGTGTACAGCACCTGGTCCAGCAGCCGCGCCGAGGAGCGGCTGCCGGCCCGCGGCTGTTGCTGGCCGGAGCTGGCCAGGTCCTCCAGGCGCTGGCGCAAGCGGCCGGTCTCCTGGCGCAGGTGGGCCACGTCCAGGGCGGCGTGGATGCGATCCAGCACCACCGCGATGTCGTCGAAGGGCTTGGTCAGGTAGGAGAAGGCCCCCAGTTCCAGGGCCTTGACGGCGGAGTCCAGGGAGGCGTAGCCGGTGATCATGATGAACTCCACCTGGGGATGGCGGCCCTTGAGCTCGGCGATGAGATCGAGCCCGGAACGATCGGGCAGGTTCTTGTCCACCAGGACCAGAGCCGGTTGCTGGCTGTCGACGATCTCCACCGCGCTGGCAGCGTCGGCGGCCGGCAGGTACTCCAGGCCCTCCTCGACCAGCAGGTTCTCGAACAGGACGCGCACCACTTCCTCGTCGTCCACTACCAACACCTTGCGATTGTTGTACTTGGCGCTGTCGCCGCCGGCCATTGCCCTCTCCAGCACTGCCTGCCTGGGGCCATGAGACCACAAGCCCGGGTGACGATCAAGCTCGTGTCCCGGCACGGCATTAACACCCACGCCACCCATGAAGTAAGGCGGCGAGGGGGTGTGCTCTCGCGCGGAGCGAAGTGAGCACGAGAGTGCGGCCCCGAGCCGCCCAGCACGCCCCGCCCCGGCACGGCATAAACACCCACGCCGCCCATGAAGTAAGGCCGTCCTCCCCTAGCTGAATATGTCTTCGATATCCACCGAGCGCACCAGCACCGTGCTGGGCAGCCCCTCCATGAAGGAGGTCATGCGCGCCATGAACTGGGCTTCCTGGCCCTCGCGGGGCGCCTGCAGGCCCAGGATCAGCAGGTCGGCCTCCTCGCTGTGGCGGCGAATGACCTGCTGGATGGTCTGCCCCTCCCCCAGCGGCGGCAGCACCTCCACCTTGGCGGTGATGCGGGCCGCCTCCAGCATGCGCTGCAGCTCCTGCTCGGTGCGGCGGGTCTCGCTCTCGTGACCCACCACCTGCAGCAGGCGGATGGTGCAGTGCCGCCAGGGTTCGGACTGGCTGATCAGGTGGGCGATGAGGATCATCAGGTTGCCGTTGTTCTCCAGCCCGCCCCACCAGACGTCGATGAGGCGGCGGCGCCCGAAGCCGCGTTGCTCGTCGTAGTTGAGCAGCAACACGCTCAGGTCCAGGTTGTTGAAGTCCCGCACCAGGGCGGCGAAGTCCACGGCCTTGCGATCGTCGTCGCTCCAGCCGAACAGGGCCACGTTGGCCCGCAGCCCGGCCATGCCGTGCGACTGGGCCACCACCCGGGCACCCTGGTAGAAGTCCTTGACCGCCACCACCTTGGCAAAGGCCGTCAGCTGCCGGCCCTCCAGGAAAGCCTCCAGCTTGCGCCGGGCCTCGGCGGCGGCACCGCTGGCGATGGTCTCGGTGACGTCGCCGGGCAGCAGCGTGGCCAGGGCGACGATGCCTTTCTCCTGGCCCAGCCAGCCGGCCAGGTCGAGCAGGTGGGCGTGGGTGCCGATACCACGCAGGAACAACAGGATGTTGGGCTTCCAGTTGCGGGGATGGAAGGTCGACTCGCGCAGCTTCAGCAGGCAGAAGCGCAGGGCCGAGAACCAGATGCCGCTGCGCAGATCGCCGAAGGTGGTGCTCAGGCGCCGGCGCTTGAGCACGGCGTAGATGACCCCTACCACCAGCAGGGCCACCACCGTGGAGGCGGCGTCGATGAGAAACATCACCCAGAAGCAGCCCAGCGCCCCCAGCAGCGATACCGGCCAGGGAACCTTGAAGCGCGGGCGGAAGGAGGGGTTGCCCACCAGCCGCTCGGTGCCGGCCACCAGGTTGGTAACCCCGTAGGTGGTCAGGAAGAACATGGTGATGATGGGCGCCAGCTTGTTCAGGTCCAGCAGCAGGATGCTGGCCTCGGCGATGGCGAAGGTGACGATGGTGGCCACCCGCGGCTCGGCCGCCGGCCCGTACCCCTTGCCCAGGAAGGCGGGCAGTACCCCGTCGTAGGCCAGCGCCTGCATGGTCCGGGGAGCGGCCACCAGCGACCCCAGCGCGCTCGACAGCGTCGCCGCCCACACCCCCAGCACGATGAGGAAGCCGATGGAGGCCATCTCCTTCATGATCATGGTGTTCTGGCGCAGTTCGGCCAGCGGCACGTTGCGCACGAACCACCATACCTGGGCCAGGTAGATGAGAAAGGTCACTCCCACCGCCAGCAAGGTGCCGCGGGGTATGTTGCGCCGGGGATCCTTGAGATCGCCGCTCATGCTCAACCCGGCCATGATCCCGGTCACCGCCGGAAAGTAGATGGCGAACACCGACCAGAAGTTGTGCCCCTCCACGTAGGTGCCGAAGGCCTGCAGGGGGGGATGCTGGGCCCGGCCCCCGGTGAAGAACGACAGCAGGGCCAGGGCCAGGATGCCCATGATCACGTACTGGGCCTTGAGCGCCACGTCGGCGCCGCGGTAGGCCAGCGCCAGCAGGCCGGCACACAT
The DNA here is from genome assembly GCA_003647095.1 of Deltaproteobacteria bacterium. Lineage (GTDB taxonomy): Bacteria > Myxococcota > B64-G9 > B64-G9 > B64-G9 > B64-G9. Next base: position 5,531 of record QMME01000006.1, on the reverse strand, counting down.
CACCGCCGACACCAGCCGCTGGGGAATGGGCAGCAGCGAGGCCAGGGCCTCGGAGAAACCCATGACGTACAGCGCCACCGACAGCGCCTGGGAGAAATACAGTGGCAAGCCGATGGAGCCGCCGATCTCCAGCCCCAGCGAGCGCGACACCAGGTAGTAGGCGCCGCCGGTCTTGACGTTCATGTTGGTGGCGATGGCGGAAAGCGAAAGCCCGGTGGCCAGGCTGATGGCGTTGGCCAGCACCACCGTGAACAGCCCCCCCACCAGGCCGGTGTTGCCCACCACCCAGCCGGCCCGCAGGAAGAAGATCACCCCGATGATGGTCAGGAAGTTCGGGGTGAACACCCCACCGAAGGTGCCGAAGCGCTTCAGCGTCTGTTCATCGGCTCCCATGGTCTCGGGTCACACTCCCAGCCACCACAGAAAGAGGATCACCACCAGGCCCGGACGCCGGCGCAGGTAGTCCAGGTCGCAGCCGGCGGTGACCAGGCGGGCCGGTGCCAGCTGCGACCCCTGGCCGAACTGCCCGCTCAGGCGGTTGCCACGCTCCCGCACCAGCGCCAGGTGGGCCGAGCTCTCCACCATGGTGGAGGCCCCGGCATCGACCGTCACCCGCTGATCGCTGATGCGGGCGCGGACCCGCCGCGCTCCCACCAGGCCGGTGATCTCGGTGACGCGGCCACGATCGAACACGTGCAGCATCAGGTCCATGCCGCAGGCGGTACCCGAGATCTCGCCCGGCTTCACCCGGAAGCGGGTGGGCCGGGAGAGGATGAACCCGTAGTAGGTGTCTCCCTCGCGCCGCAGGTTGAAATCGGGACCCTTGACCCGCCCGGGAGTTATCGTCACCTGCTGGTCGACGAGAAATCCGAACTGCATGGAAACCAGGCAGCGGGCGGGTTCGGGCTTTTCCTCGACGAGCGCGGGAGGGCTGCCGCCGTCGTGCCCGTTCGCTGCCCGCGCGCCGCTCCCGGGCAGGACGGCAGCCAGCACGATTATCGTCAGGCGGCCCACGCTCAATCCCCGCCCGCGGTGAGTTCCAGCGCCCGCTCGAGCACGGCCGAGTACCCGGCCGGGGTGATCACCTGCACGTCGTAGACGGCAGGAGGAAGCGAGCCGTCGTAGCGGGCCCGCAACACTTCCAGGCCCAGCCGGCGCTGCGCGGACAGTTCCACCCCCGGCAGGGGCCAACCACCCACCAGCACCTGGAACCTTCCCCGCTCCCGGGGCGGGGAGGGACTGTCGAGGTCCACCAGGTATACCGGCTGGAGACCCTCGCCCAGGATCTCCAGCACCAGTTCATCACCGGCCGGGGCCCGCGGCGAGCACTGCTGGGGGACGGGCCGGGTACAAACCTGCCACAGGCGCAGGGGCGACAGCGAGACCTCGGCACAACCGCCGCTCCCCATCAGGGCCATCACCACCAGGTATATCCAGCGCTTCATCATCGCTCCCTCAGAAATACAGGCGTACCCCGGCACCGGCCTCCAGGCCACCGACATTGCCCTTGACCAGGGAACCCCGACCCGCCGCCGGCGCTTCCGCCTCCTGGTACAACCAGGCATAGCTGTAGCCCAGGCGCAGAAACAACGTGAAATGTCCCAGGCGCACGTCACCGCCCAGGGTGGCCACCATTTCCGGCAGGAGCGCGCGCCCGGCCTCGACCACATCCGCGCCGCCGTCCAGTCGCCAGCCGGCAAAGACCGCGCCGCCTCCCAGCCCGACCCAGGGGCTGAGGCGCCGGTCGGCAAACAGGCGAAATATCGCCAGCAGGCGCAGCTGTCCCACGTCCACGGTGGTGGTCAGGGAATCGCCCCGGCGGCGCCCGTAGCGATAGCCGCCCTCGAGTTGCAGGTAGAACCAGGAAGCGGAAGACGGCCGCCAGGCCACCTCGAGGGACAGGGCCACCGAGGTGAGCAGTCCCAGGTTGCTCATCACCCCGCTCCACAGTCCCAGCCAGCCCCGGGGAACCGGCAGGGGCGGCTCGGGAGGTTGCCGCAGTTCTATGATCACCTCGGCGCGCGCCGCCTCTTGCTCCCCGGCGGCCTGGAAGAACAGGCGCACCCGTCCTTCGCGCTGGCGCCGGGGAGCGGTGTAGACGGCATGGTACTGTCCGCCGCCGTCGTCCACCACCCGGCTGAGGCGGCCGAGAGCCGCCCGCCCCTCGATCACCGCGCCCGCCAGCGGCCGCCCCCGGGCGTCCCGGGCCCGCAACGACAGCACCGCCCGGCTGCTCCCGTCGGCCAGCAGCTGGTAGTGATCGGTCTCGAGATCGAGTTCGGCCACCCGGGGGACATGCAGCTGCAGCGCCGCCTCGCTGGCCAGGGCGTCACCATCCTGCCGGGCCAGCACCACCCGGCAGGTGACGCGATCGTCGCCGCCCACCGGGGCGGTGTAGCGTGCCCGGAAGGTTCCGGCCGACACCTCCACCGGCTGGCCCACCAGCCCGCGAGAGCAGCTCACCACCGGCGCCGGAACGCTGGCGGGATTGCCGGCGGCGTCGCGCACCTGGACCAGCAACTCGGCGCTGCTCGACCCGTCGCTGGGCAGGCGTTCCGGTTGCAGGCGGGCCAGCAGCCGCTCCGGCCGGCCGGCAACCAGCGAGAAGGCGAACTCCAGCCGCTGCGGGTGCCCCCCGCGGCTGTCGATGACCCGCAGGCGCAGGGTGCGTTTCTGCAAACCCGCCGGAGAGCGCAGGTCCACCCGGAACACCCCGTCACGAACCTTCACCACCTGCATAACCTTGCCGTTGTCTACCTGCAGCTTCAGGGCGGCCCGCTCCCGGGGGCGACCGTCCGCTCCCGCCTGCAGCAGCCACACCCGGGCCCGGTCGCGCCCGTCGGCGGCCAGGCTCTTCCTGGCAGTGAACCCCAGCAACAAGGGAAAGCGCGGCAGGGGAATATCCACCTTGATGGCCGTGGTGTTGCCGAACTCGTCCCGGGCCACGGCCTGGGCCTGCTTGTCCGCCGGGTCCACCTCGACGGGAACGAGGCAGCGACCGCGACCGTCGGTGCGTACCGGCCCGTAGCTGCGTCCTCCCAGCTTCAGGGTGACGGCCACGTTGGGCTTGTCGGTGTTGACGGGAAGGTTGGTGGGAGCCCGCAGGCGCAGCGTGGCCATTCCCGGCGGCTGGCCGGGCACCCAGGCGGCCAGCAGCACCGTCAGCGGGTGACGCCGGGCGGGCAGGTGATAGGTGGCCCGGTACTTGCCGGCCCCGGTGGGGCGCGGGTCCACCAACCGCCCGGCGCTGGCCGCCAGCACCAGCCGGCTGCCGGCGAGCGGCTCGCCCCCACGACCGGTAACGGTTATCTCCACGGGAACGCTGCGTCCGGGCTGCGCCTCCATCACCTTGGCGCCGATGCGCACAGTCACCTTGGCCAGGGCGGGTCCTCCCAGCAGAACCGGCAGCAGCGCCGCCAGCCAGGAAATGGTAGCGTGACCTGCCGTTCTCATCGACAGCGATCTCACGTGCATCACTCGCCCAGCTTAGGTTAGGCAGGTAGGCGGGTCAAGTTGACGACTGCCGTTTGCCGACGTTGGCGGGAAACTTGCGAAAGCTCAATGGTAACGATATGTTGTTACCAGGCAGGAGATATTCGACCGTGAGGCTGATGTGCAAGTCTATTCACATCACGTTCCCACCCGGATAATCGGCGGTCCGGGCAGCCTGAACGACCTGGCCGAGCACCTTGCGGGCTGGCCGCGCCAGTGCCTGGTGGTGTGCGGCCAGCGCTTCGCCCGCTTGTCGGGAGCGCTGGAACGGGTGACTTCACTGCTGGCTTCCCGCAAGATCGATTGCACCGTCTTCGACGGCGTCGAGCCCAACCCCTCCATCAAGACGGTGCTGGAAGGCGCCGAGCGGGCCCGCCAGCTCCGCTCCCGCTGGCTGCTGGCGGTGGGCGGCGGCAGCACCATCGATGCCGCCAAGGCCATCGCGCTGAAGGCCGTCAACCAGGGTAAGCTGGCCGACTTTGCCGGCAACATGCGTCCGGAAAACGAACCGCTGCCCCTGGTGGCCGTTCCCACCACCGCCGGAACCGGCTCCGAGGTCACCCCCTACGCGGTGCTCACCGACACCCGCGCGGTGGACAAGTTCGGCATCGGCATGCCGGAGTTGTTTCCCCGCCTGGCCGTGCTCGACGCCGAGCTGACCGTGTCCATGCCGGAAGCGGTCACCATCGACAGCGGTCTCGACGCCCTCAGTCACGCCGTCGAGGCCCTGTTCTCCCGGAAGCGTTCCCTGTTTTCAGACCTGCTGGCCGAGCGCGCGGTGTGGATGGTGTTGCGCCACCTGCCGCAGGCGCGCCGCGACTCCGGTGATCTCACCGCCCGCGGCGGCATGCTCGAGGCCGCCTGCCTGGCCGGCATGGCCATCGCCGATACCGGCACCCTGATTCCCCACGCCCTGAGCTACCCGGTGACCATTCGTTTCGGCATTCCCCACGGCCGGGCCACCGCCCTGCTGCTGCCGGCCCTGCTGGAAAAGATGCAGGAGGTGGAGCCCGAGCGATCCCAGCGGGTGGGAACCCTGCTGGGCGATGCCGACCAGCCGGCCCGGGCCCTGCGGGCCTTCGTGGAAGCACTGGGAGTGGCCCCCCGCCTGGGAGCCTACGGCATGCAGGACGACTGCCTGGAACTGCTGGCCCGCCAGGCACACGGCAAGAAGCACCTGCGCAACACCCCCGGCGAGTGGAGCCAGCAGGACCTGGAAGGGATCCTGCGCGCCTCCTGCTGAGACAGAGTCAGCGGCCGGCCCCTTCGCCGACATTGCCATCAATGGTTCACGGCGTGAACCAGGGCGATGGCCCGCTGCCCGGCCACGTTCCGCCGGCGGCCGTTCAGGGGTGCGCCCGCGCCGGGGGATCGAGCGAGGGCATGGGCATGGGGCCTCCCCGCAGGAAGGCGTAGTGGGCCCAGGCGGTCAGCACCCGCTTGAAGTAGCGCCGCGTCTCCGTCCAGGGAATCAGCTCGGCGAACAGGTCCGCCGGCAGGTCGCCGAACTCCTCCAGCCAGCGATCCACGGCCGCGGCCCCGGCGTTGTAGGCCGCCGCCGCCAGCCAGAAGTTGTCCCGGTAGCGTTCCAGCAGCCGGCCCAGGTGCCAGGCTGCCAGGCGGATGTTGTAGCCGGGCTCGAAGAGCCGGTCCGGGTGGTACTCCAGTCCCTGCGCCCGCGCCGCCGGCCGGGCCACCTCGTCGATGAGCTGCAGCAACCCCCGGGCGTCGGCCACCGACTGGGCGGCCGGGTCGAAACCGCTTTCGGTACGCATGATGGACAGCAGAAACAGCGCCAGCTCGTCGTTGCCGGCCTGCCGGCGCACCGTCTCCAGGTAACAGTCCGGCCAGGCAGCCTGCCACAGCGGCACTTCGTCGGGATCGGGCAGGCCGCGGACGGCGGCCGCGCCCAGTTCCCCGGCCAGGCGCCAGGCCAGGTGGCAGTCTCCGGCCCGGCGGGAGGCGTCGGCCACGGCCAGGCGCCAGGCGCGGTTGTGACGCTCGCCGGCCCGGCGCCAGGCGTCTTTCAGCAGGGCCCG
>QMME01000005.1 GCA_003647095.1 Deltaproteobacteria bacterium | reverse complement strand
CTCGAAGGAAGCGAAGCGGATGGTGCCGATGTTGATGGTGATGTCCTCGATCGCGCTGGCGTCGAGGGTGGAGTTGGAAAGATCCACCTGCAGGTTGCTCAGCGAGGCCTCGGGCATGAAGCCGGCGTCCAGGCCGATGTCCAGGTCCAGGGTGGCGGGCATCTGGTCCACCGACAGGGCCAGCAGGGTGGGAGTATCTATCGATGACACCGCCTGGGCGATGGGCACGGCCTGGCCCGGGGCGTTGCAGGCCACCAGGTAGTCGCTCAGGCAGTCGTTGGGTGGATCGGGATTGCAGAGGTTGTCGGCCAGCAAGCACAGGCCCACCTGTACGGCGGGGTCGGTGGCGGTGAGATCGAGCCAGACGTTGAAGGTGAGCGTTCCCAGCAAACCATAGGAAGCATCGAGGCCGGGGCGATCATCCGGGCCGCTGCCGGTGGGCCCGTACTCCAGCCCGGCATGCAATCCCCCGTCCCGGGGAGCCAGCTCGAGCACCTTGGCCAGGCCCGCCCGCAGGCTGGAAAAGCCGATGTCGACGTCGAAGTCGCCCTCCAGGGTGGCCTTGACCTGGATATCGTCGGTCAGGTCGAACTGCCAGGCCTGGTCGACCAGCTGCCAGTTGAAATGCTGGTCCGGCTGGCTGGCGGCGAAGTCGACGTTGTTCAGGGCCAGCTCCAGCACCGTGGCCAGGTCGGTGATCTCGGTACACGAGTAGTTTCCCCCGGCATCCAGGGAGCAGGGATCGAAGGGCGGATTGTCCGTCGGGCTGCCGCGATCGAAGGCGCTGGCGGCCAGCGTCACCGTCTCGGCGCCGGGAACGTGGCTGCGTCCCTGGCCGTCGGCGGCCAGCGCGAAGAAATCGGTGGAGACGTAGGCCGAGCGCACCTGCCGCGAGACGTTGCCCGAAAGATCGCTGGCCTCGATCTCCACGGTGTTCATGCCCTGTCGAACCGGAACCTCGACTGCGAAGCTGCCGTCCGCCTGCAGGGCGACCTGTTGTTCCCCGGCGTGGTTGCCGCGCAGGTACACCACGTCAACCCCGGAGGGCTGATCGCTCACCCGGCCCGAGACGGTCATGGTCGCCTGGGCATCGGTTACCAGTATGGTGTCGCCGCGTTCCGGAGAATCGATGACCACCTGCGGGCCGCTGCCGTCCACCAGCAGGGTACGTGACTGCTGCAGGCTCCAGGGCGCTTGCAAGGTGGCGGTCCAGGTCAGCATACCTTCCGCCAGCAAGGTGTATCTCAGCCCGCCGTCGGGGCGGGCCTGGGAGGAGGCGGGAACGTCCCAGTCGGCCGCCACCCCGGTCATTAGGTTGTTCTCCTGGTCGTAGACCAGCAGCCCGAGCTCCACCTGATCGCCCACCAGGTAGTGATCCTGCTCCGGTGTCACCGTGATCTCCATGGTGGCAGGATGGGCCGGCACCATCAAGGTAACCCGGTCGCTGAGTCCGTAGGGCGGGGCCAGGGTCACCCGCCAGGAATAGGCACCGATGTGCTGGAAGCGAAACCGGTTTTCACCCAAGGGTTGTGCGCCGGGGGGATCGGGATTGTCCCAGCTGGCCGGTATTCCTTCGATACGGTTGCCCAGCCAGTCGAACACGATGTAGTCGAGCACGACCTCGTCGCCGATCTCGTAGCTCGGCCTGGCGGGATCAACGACGATTTTCACGGCGAAGATATCCTTGGTTGTGTTCTGAACCCGGGGATCGTCACACCCGGCGGAAAGCAACGTGCAAACGAATAACGCTGAAAACAAACCGGCCGCTATTTTCTTCATCACTACTTCCTCCCTGCCTTGGTGGAGCGACGTCCGCGGAAGCGGGCGCCTACGCTCCTTCGGTATGGGCGCTCGTATACCACAGTCTCCCACACAATGGAAGGCCTTTGTACACAACCCGGAGCCCCGGCGGCCAGAAACTTGACTGTATACAGATGTAGGATAAAATATTACACAAACACACACTCAAGGAGGTCGTGATGTCCGGTGCTGGAGAAAGACGCAGATTTCTCAGGGCTCCACTGCAGATCTTCATCAACGAAAAGACCGGCGGCCAGCTCAAGCTGGCCCGGGGGCTGGATATCGGCGAGGGCGGCCTGAAATACCTCACACCATCGTCGGAGCCGCCGGCTGCGGGCGACGTCGTGATCGAGTTCAGCCTGCCGGGGACCGAGAAGGCGATCCGCGCCCGGGCCCGGGTCACCTCCACCAGCGAGTCCCGGCACACCTGCCAGACCTCGGTGGTGTTCACGGCCATCCGCGGAAGCGATGCCCGGGTGATTCGCGATTACGTCATCTCCAGGAAGCGGGCGGAACTGTTCGAGGCCATCCGCAACCAGCACCTGTCCTGAAGCCCGGGTCAACCGCCGCTGGCGGTGGGGTCGGGCCGCGTCACCCGGCGCGTGGCCCGGGGTCCGAATTCACGCTGTTGACGAATACCCTGCATGACGTTATACCTGGGTGCGCACGGATGCCGTCCGACAGGAGCAGACATTGAACAAGGAATCAGATTCCCACCCTGGAACGGAAGCTTCCCGAGCCACCCTGGAGGCTCTGGTCAACCTGCTGGAGAACGCCGGTGAGCGCCTGGCCGGACTGGTCACCAGCAAGGTGGTCTCCATTCTCGATGCCTCCGCCGATTCCCTGGCGACGCCGGCCGCCGGCGCCGATCCCCTAAAGACACCGGCAACCGGGGAGGCCAGGCAACCGCCGGAGGGCGCCAAGAAGAAGGCGCGGCGCAAGCCGGTCAAGATCTGCTCGGTGGAGGGCTGCGACAAGCCCGCCCGGGCCCGGGGATTGTGTTCCCGGCACTACCAGCGGCAACGCTACTCGGAGCGCCGCCAGGCCGAGGGAGACAAGGGCCCGCCGCGCCGGGGACAGGGACAGTGCGAGGTCGAGGGTTGCCAGGAAGTGGTCTACGCCCGCCAGATGTGCAGCAAGCACTTCATGCAGTGGGTTCGTAACAAGCGCAAGGAATCCTGATATCCCCGGATTTCCCACCTCGGCCGCAGTCCCGGCATCGTTGCTGCGATATTTATCCTCGATGTAGATGAACGAAGGCGGCCAAGATCTTTCCGCTCCTTGATCCCGCCGGTCGATATGGGAAATCCGCAAGTCCCGGGAGGGAGGCTCTGCATGCCGGCAGCGCCCCGCTGCTTCTGATACGCGCCGGACGGGCCGGCCGGGGCGTCAACCTTCTTTCTTCTCCGCCGGGCCTTCCTTCTTCTCATCGACGCGGGGAGGAAACGGCGGCTTGGCCTTGTCGATGTTGTCCATCTTGCAGTTGCCGTCGAAGATGACACCCTGCTCGATGAACAGCGAGGGGGTTACGATGTTGCCGTAGAGACGGCCGGGCTTGCGAATCTCCACCGAGTTCTTGGCCCTGACGTTGCCGCGCACCTCGCCGTTGATCACAACTGTGCCCACGTTGATCTCCGCGGAGACGCGTGCACCCTCTCCCACCACCAGGACCGAGTCCGAAAGAATCTCGCCGTTGAAGACCCCCTCGATCTGAAGCGTCCCCTCGAAGTTCAGCTTGCCCTCGAACTCCGAACCCTTGCCCAGGATGGTCGTTATCTCGTCAGTCTTCAGACTCACTTTTCTCTCCTTCCTCACCGCGGCCGGAGCCGGTGTGCCGTCCGGCATCGCCGGCATCACGGGCTTGCTTTCATCCTTGCGAAAGATTCCCACTCGTTCATCTCCTGGCAAGTCGTTGGCAGATTTCGTCCAGTTGCTCCAAGCTGTAATAGGTGATGATCAGGCGGCCGCCCTTGCGGCCGTGCACCAGGTCCACCTTCGTGCCCAGCTGCCTCTGCAGCGAATCGAGCAGTTGCCTTTCGTCGGCGCTGTAGGCCCGGCGCTTTCTCACCCGGCGGGCACCGGCCTTCCGGCCCGCGGCCAGTTGCTCGCATTCGCGTACGCTGAGGCCTTCTTTTACCACCCGCTGTGCCAGTTTCAGCTGGGCCGCCTCCGAATCCAGGGCCAGAATGGCCCGGGCATGGCCCATGCTGATGGTACCGGCCAGCAGGGCCTGCTTGACCCGCTCCGGCAGCTTCAGCAGCCTCAACGAGTTGGTCACGGAACTGCGTTGCCGTCCCACCCGCTGGGCTATCTGCGCCTGGCTGAGCCCGTGTTCCCGGGCCAGCTGCCGGTAGGCCTCCGCCTCTTCCAGGGGATTCAGATCCTCCCGCTGGAGGTTTTCTATCAGGGCCAGCTCCAGCACCTCGCTGTCGGTCAGGTCCTTGACGAACACGGGCACCCTTTTCAGGCCGGCCAGCCTGGCCGCCCGCCAGCGCCGCTCCCCGGCGACTATCTGGTACTTGCCGTTCAGGCGCCGCACGATCAGGGGATGGATGAGTCCCCGGTTCCTGACCGACTCGGTGAGATCGCGCAGCTTTTCCTCGTCGAAGGCCTGCCGTGGCTGGCTCGAATTGGGGACGATCTCGTCGATGGAGCACTCGTAGACCTCCGTCACCCTGCCGGCCGTTGCCTGGCGGGAGGAGGGGATGAGTGCTTCCAGGCCCTTGCCAAGTGGTCTTCTTTTTCTCATAACCTCATTATATTCAAGCTGTTACACGATCAAGCAGCTCTCCGGCCAACAGCAGGTAGCTCTGGCTTCCCTTGGAGCGAACGTCGTACAGCATGATCGGTTTGCCGTGACTGGGAGCTTCCGAAAGGCGCACGTTGCGCGGTATCACCGTGTCGAAGACCTTGCCGTCGAAATACCGCCTCACCTCGTCGGCCACCTGGCGGGAGAGCAGGTTTCGCCCGTCGAACATGGTCAGCAGAATTCCCTCCATCTCCAGCCCGGGATTGAGCCCGGCGCGGATCATCTCCAGGGTGTTCATCAGGCTGCTCAGTCCCTCCAGCGCATAGTACTCGCACTGCATGGGCACGATCACCCGCCGGGCGGCGGTCAGGGCATTGACGGTGAGCAGGCCCAGCGACGGCGGACAATCCAGCAGGACGAAATCGAACCCCTCTCCCGCCCGGGACAGGGCCTTCCTGAGCAGGTACTCCCGTCCCTCCACCTCCACCAGTTCCACCTCGGCTCCGAACAACTCCGCCGCTGCCGGCACCACCCGGAGATTCTCGATCTCCGTCGACAGCACGGTGTCGGCAACGTCTGCCTCGTCCAGCAACACGTGGTAGAGGTTGCGCCGTTGCTGTTGGGCCGGGTGTCCCAACCCGGTGGTGGCGTTGGCCTGGGGATCGCAGTCGACCAGCAGCACCTTCTTGCCGGCCATCGCCAGCGCGGCGCTGAGATTGACGGCCGTCGTCGTCTTCCCGACGCCGCCTTTCTGGTTGGCTATGGCGATCGTGAAACTCATTTCTCGTCCCGAGGAGAGACTAACTAGCACACCCCGATATTCTTGCCAAACAAAATCGGCCGGGCACCTAGCCGCCGGTTACACGCCGGTAGGAGACCAGTGTTCGTCGCCGGTCACTGAAGGGCAGACGGTAGTGGTGGCGCCGTTCCAGCACAAAGCCCTCCGGAGCCTCGGGCACGTGCTCGTCCGTTCTCCCTTCGTCCGCCAGATGGTGCCCCAGGTACAACCACAGTCGTCCCTCGGGCTCCACCAGGCCCGCTCCCTGCCTCATCCATTCCCGCGGGGGGAAGGTCGCCCGGGAAAGAACCTCGCCGGCCAGCGCCGGCCGGTTCCGCGGCCATCCCAGGCGGCGGCACTCGATGACCAGCCCCGGCAGCAGGTCCATGCTGCTGGCCGCCCGGCGCAGGAAACTCACCTTGCGCCTCCTGGCCTCGGTGAGGCGAACCTCGGTCTCCGGACACATGGCCTTGATTACCAGCCCGGGAAACCCGGCCCCGCTGCCGACGTCGTGCACCGTGCGGCCCGCAGCCAGCCACCGTACCACCACCGCCGAGTCGAGGTAGAGCGCCTCGGCGGCCAGCAGGGGATCGGTCACCGCGGTCAGGTTGACCTTCCGGTTCCAGCGCACCAGCAACCTCCAGTGCTCGACCAGGCGTCGCGCGGCATCCGGGGAAATGTCCAGCCCCATGTGCCCGGCACCGGAGAGCAACGCCTCGTGAAACTTCCCCTCTCGCCCGCCGTCCTTCACTCGTCCCCCGCTCCGGCCGGTGTTTCACGTGGAACGTCCTGGCGATCCGCCCAGATGGCGAGCACGCTCAGGGCGGCCGGCGTCATTCCTTCCAGCGATGCCGCTTCCGCCAGGCTGCCGGGTTGCCGATCCTGCAACTTCTCCGCAATCTCCGCAGATAGTCCGGGTACCCGGCGGTAATCCATCCGCGGGGGCAGCTTCTTGTCTTCCATTTGCCTAAGCTTCTCGGCCTCGCGAAGCTGGCGTTCGACATAGCCGGAGTACTTGACCTCCACCTCCACCCTCTCGAGCACGTCGGCGGTAACCTCGCCCTTAATCTGACCGGCCAGCCAGCGGGCATCGTTTTCCGGTCTCCTGAGCAGCTTCTCCAGGGACAACCTCCGTCCCCGGTGGTCGACGGGTCCCAGGGTGGCGGCCACGGTACGCAGCAGGTGATCCACCTGCTGCTCGATCCGCCGGCGATCTTCCTGCCTGGCGCCGTCCACCAGGCCCAGCCGCTCGGCGTGCCGGCCCAGGCGTGCCACCGCGTTGTCTTCCCTCAGCAACAGCCTGAATTCCGCCCGCGAGGAAAACATGCGGTAGGGCTCGGTCACCCCGAGCCGCGTCAGATCGTCTATCATGACACCGATGTAGGCCTCCCGCCGGGACAACACCAACGGCTTTTTCCCCAGCAACCGACAGGCGGCGTTTATACCCGCCAGCAGGCCCTGTCCGGCGGCCTCCTCGTAGCCACTGGTGCCGTTTATCTGCCCGGCCAGGAACAGGCCCGCCACCCTCCTGCACTCCAGCGTGGGCTGCAGTTGTTGGGGCAGCACGTAATCGTACTCGATGGCGTATCCCGGCGCCACCAGCCTGGCCCCTTCCAGGCCGGGAATGCTGTGAACCAGGTCCTGCTGGATGTCTTCCGGCAGGCTGGTGGATATTCCGTTGGGATAGAACAAGGAGGCCGACACGTCGACCGGTTCCAGGATCACCTGGTGAGACTTCCTTTCGGGAAAGCGCACCACCTTGTCCTCTATCGACGGGCAGTAGCGTGGACCCCGGCCCGCGATCACCCCGGTAAAGAGAGGAGAACGATCCAGGCCCCGGCGGATGTGCTCGTGTGTCCGGATGTTGGTCCTGGTGAGCAGGCATTCGGCCCCGGGCAACAGCCGGGCCACGGGTTCGTGCGAGAAAGTAAGCCAGGGCCGATCCGCCGGTTGCGCCTCGAGGGCCAGCCGATCGATGGTCGTGCCATCCAGCCGCGGGGGAGTGCCCGTCTTGAGCCGGCCCAGCACCAGCCCCAGGCGCTCCAGGGAGGCCGACAGGCCGTCTGCCGCCGGGTCTCCCAGGCGTCCGCAGGAGAAAGACTCCATGCCCACGTGGGCCAGCCCCCTCAGGAAGGTTCCCGTGGTGACCACCACCGCCCCGGCCGCCAGGCGTCTTCCCCCGGCCAGCATCACCCCGGCCACCCTCCCCTCAACCGGAATGACCTCCTCCACCATTCCCTCGACCAGTTCCAGTCCCCGGCATTCATCCAGGTACTGCAGCATGATCTGGTGATAGGCCCGCATGTCGCACTGTACCCGCCGCGCTCTTACCGCGGGGCCCTTCGAGGCGTTGAGACGCCGGAAGTGAATCGCCGCCCGGTCGGCCACCCGGGCCATCTGTCCTCCCAGGGCGTCTATCTCCCGTACCATCTGGCTCTTGCCCAGTCCTCCGATCGCCGGGTTGCAGGACATCACGGCCACCCGGTTGCGGCTTATCGTCACCAGCGCCGTGGACAATCCCATCCGGGCACAGGCCAGGGCGGCCTCGCAGCCAGCATGGCCGGCACCCACGACCACCACGTCGTATTCCGCAGCCGTTCCACGTGGAACATTCATGTCGTCAGACCACCCCTACTTGCCGACGCAGAACCTCGAGAATATCTCCTCGAGGACCTCTTCGTCACGGGCCTGTCCCCCGATTTGTTCTGTCATGTCGAGTACTTGACGACACTCCTCGACCGCCAGCTCGACCAGGCCGTCTTCGAGCAGCCCGCCCGCCCGCGCCAGGCCGTCCGCCATCCTCCTCAGGCCGGCCGCCTGCCGCGCCGACAGCGGCATACCGTCGGCGGGTCCCAGCTTGCGGTGCAGCACCTGCTCGATACGCTCCCGCAACCGTTCCAGGCCCTGTCCGAACTTCGCCGAGATGGGTATCCAGCCCCGGGCCCGGGCCTCGTCGCAATCTCTGTCCGTGGCCAGATCCTGCTTGTTCATCACCTTTAGGTCGGCGGCCACGCCTCCGGGGGGTTCGACCAGACAGCCCACCTCGCTGATCCACACCACCACGGTCGCCGCGGAAATCCTGGCCCGGGCAACCCGCATGGCCACCTCGTCGATCTCGTCCCGGGCCTGTTCGGACAGGCCGGCCGTGTCCACCAGCGAAAGGCTGTAGCCGCCCAGGCTCACCGGTGCGCACACGGCATCCCGGGTGGTGCCTGCCTGCCCGGTGACTATGGAGATGTCCCGGCCCGCCAGTTCGTTGGCCAGTGTGGACTTGCCGGCATTCACCGGTCCGCTCAACACCAGATCCAGGCTGCCGGGCGCTTGCACCCGCACCTGGCCAAGCATTTCGCCCGCCAGGCGCCGGGCATCTTCCAGCCGCTTGCCGACGGATCCGTCCGTGTCCACGTCGTCCGGGAATTCTATCGCCGCCTCGCAGTCAACCTGAACCTGCCGCACCAGCGCGGCCATCTCCTCCAGCCGCCGGCCCAGCCGCCCCGACAGCATCTTCGCCGCCGCCTTGGCCCGTACGCGATCGCGAGCCTCGATCAGCTGCATTATGGCCTCCACGCGGTCCAAAGACAGCTTGCCGTTGAGGTAGGCTCGCCTGGTAAACTCACCCGCTCCCGCCAGCCTGGCCCCGCATTCCAGCACCCTCTGCAGCACCAGTTGCATCACCACCTCGCCTCCGTGGCAGTGAATCTCGATCATGTCCTCACCGGTGTATGAGCGTGGAGCCAGGAAAGCCACGGCCAGCACCTCGTCGAGAGGTTGCTGCTGCTCGTCAACAATCCAGCCGTGCCGCATGAGCGCGTGCGCAGAAACGGCATCCCGGCCACCGTCCCGGAAACATTGGCCCAGGATCTTCAACGAATCGGGGCCGCTTACCCGCACCATCCCCACGGCAGCCACGCCGGTCGCCGTACTGATGGCAGCAATGGTGTCGGCCTGGTGACTAATTATCTTCCGCAATTCGGGTTCGTCAGCCCTTCCGGCAGATGTTTTCTATTTCCTTCCGGTGTCGCTCGAGATAGCGATCCACCTCGTCCTCGGCAAGATCCAGATCGGCCAGCACCCCGGCAAATATCTGCTTGAATCCATCGTCGTATCCGCCGGTCAGCAGCTGGTATTTCAACTTGACCACGGCGGCCTTGCGAAGCCTCTCCTGCTTTTCCTCGCCGCGCCTGTTCACTCTTTCCTCGAGGGGCTGGTGGTGAGTATCCGGTAGCGCTTGCTGCCCGCCGCCGTCGTCTTCACACCCTCGTTGTCTGCCAGCTTCACGTGCAGCAGGCGCCTGTCCTGCGAATCCATCAGGAGGATGTTCAGCGATTTGCCCAGTTCGGGAACCTTCTTGCCCAGGTACTCCGCCAGCTGTTCCATCTTGCGCATGCGCCGGGACAGGGTTCCGCAAAGATCCAGTATGTAGCGCTGCTCGTTTTCCCTGCCCCGGGATGCCGACCTGTTCACCAGGTGTTGCAAGGCCCCGCGGAACTCCCTCCAGATGCCTCTTTTCAGATCCATCTCGCCTTCTTCACAATCGACGTGGAGCAACACCTGCTCGTCCAAATCGCTGTCGTGCATTCTCGTCGACAGTCCCATTCTCTCCAGGATGCCCTGGCAGTAGGCCATCGCCCAATCGCGCTCTCCTTTCTCCCGTGCCTGCTTCTCGGTGTCGCTGAGCCGTCCCCGGGCAACGCCCTCTCTGTTTGAGTATTCCTTAGTATTATCAATAGGTTGTGTTGTTTCCAGGAGAACCGCCACCTGCTCGGATTTCAGGGGGCGGGCGGCAAGGTTGTCCACCACCCGGTACTGGTCATCGCGTTCCACGACGAATCCCGCCCGGCGGGCCTTTTCCAGGGCCTCTTCGACACTGGCACCAAAAAACTCCTTGATTTCCATTTCGTCTCCCGATCCCCGCGCCTCGCTCACCCCGTTGCCCCGGAACGGTTCAACAGCAGCTGGTGGCCGATGGACAGCAGGGAGTTTACAAAAATATACAGCACCAGTCCAGATGGCAGGTAGAGCATGATGAAGGTCATGAATACCGGCATGGCGTACATCATCATCTTCGCCTGCTGGCTGTCGACCGAGGTAGGGGACAGCTTCTGCTGCAGGAACATGGCCAGGCCCAGCACTATCGGCATGATGAAGTACGGATCCCGCCAGGACAGATCGTCTATCCAGCCGGCGATGAACGGCGTCTGGTACAGCTCCACCGAGGAATAGAGCATGCGGTAGAGAGCAATCCAGATGGGCATCTGCAGCAGCATCGGAAAACAACCACCCAGCGGGTTGATCTTGTGGATCTTGTACAGGTTCATCATCTCCTGGTTCAGCCGCTGCTTGTCATCTTTGTATTTCTTCTTCAACTCCTCCATCAAGGGCTTGAGCTTGGCCATGTCCTTCATCGACTTCATGCTCTTGTGGGTGAGTGGCAACAGCAGCAGCTTTATCAGTATCGTCAAGAAGATGATGGCTATTCCGTAGTTGCCCACCCAGCCATTGAAAGTCTTCAACGCCCACAGCATCGGATAACACAGGATGCTGAACCAGCCGAAGTCGACTGATTTGTCCAGGCCCGCCGGCTTTTCGTCTCCTGCCGTTCCCCCCGTCACCGCCTGCAGTGCTCGCAGCTTCTTGGGCCCGGCAAAAATCCTGAACCTGTGTTCGGCCTTCCCTCCCGGTGGAAGTTGTTGTTGCGGCAGCATCAATCTGCTGGCCAGCAGCAGATGCTGATCCGCTTCCAGTATGCATGCAGCCTTGCTCACTCCCAGCGGTACCGCCGCCAGCAGGAAGTATTGCTCGTCTATTCCCGTCCAGTTTACCTGTGGCTCCAGGGTCGTCTTCTTGCCAGGCTCGGCCTTTCGTCTTTCCACGTTTCCGTTGGCCATGCAGGCGGCGGTCGTCGGTTGGGCCGGGGCTCCGAAGCATCCACTGGTCGGCGGCGGCTGGTAGAGGGTGGACAGGTTGACCAGGATCTGTTCGGGAATGCTGCGGTCGGAACCATTGGCTATCTCCACCTCCATCTCCAGTGCGTAAGGCACCTCCGTCTTGCTGAAGCTTTTCCTGATGGTGATCGTCCTGTCCACGGACGGTTTCCACTGGAAGACAACCCTCTGCCCGTCCGCGGTCAGTATTTCCCAGTCGCTGTAGTGGGGAAGATCAAGCCCGTCCTTTTCCTTCCGGAACGATATCCTCAGGGGAAGCCGCTGCTCGTCCTCGACTCTTACGATGTTCTCGGTCTCGTCGAGCAGTCCCTTCTCGTTGCTTCGGGCCCGGTAGTTCTTGAGGTAGAGAGCTTTCAGTGCCGCTCCCCGGCTGGTGAATACCGCCTGGTATCCAGCCGTTTCCAGGGTGGCCGTCTTCTCGGCCGGTCTTTTGTCAGGAGGTTTTACTTCCTCTTGCTCGACGCCGCTGCCGCTGTCGCTGGCAACTCCCGATGGACCTTCGGCCTGCTGCGCCATGCCGCCGTCCGCCACGCCGCCGTCCGCCCTCTGCGGGGGTGGTTTTACAAGCAGTGCCTGCCAAATCAACCACACCGCGATACACAGCACTATCGCCAGGATCGTTCTTTTTTCCATTAAGCCTTTTCCCTTGTTCCGGCCCGCCCGCTTCCGGGCACCGGATCATAGCCGCCCGGGCATAGCGGCTGGCATCTCAACAGCCGCCTGATGGCCAGCCACAAGCCCCGCCACCAGCCGTGTTTCTCCACCGCCTCGATGGCATATTGCGAACAGCTGGGATGGAACCGGCAACGGTTCCCCAGCAACGGAGATATCGTCATCTGGTAGAGACGAAAAATGAAAACCAGGATAGTTTTCATCCCCCACTTCTCCTTCCCAGCTTCTGCAGTTGCCGGAGCAACGACCAGTAGTCGACCGCACCCCTCCCCTTCTTGGGAATCACCACGATGTCACTGCCTGGCGGAAACAGGTTGCGGTTTCTTCTGAACAACTCTCTCACCAGTCTCTTTATCCTGTTCCGCTGAACCGAGTTTCCGAATTTCTTGCTCGCCGAGATGCCCAGCCGGGAACGACCCAGCCGGTTGGGAAGGTAGAGTATTACCAGGTTCCTGGTCTCTTTCCTCCTGCCACCCTGCTGAATTCGACGGTACTGTTCGCGACGCAAGATCCTGTCGGACCTGGGAAAGCTTTCAGTGGTATTCCTGTGAGAGCTGTCACTTGTTGGACGAGACCTCGACGGCAAGCCTGGCCCTTCCCTTCCGCCTGCGGCGCTGCAGCACCGCTCGACCGGTGGAAGATCTCATCCTCTCCCGGAAACCGTGCGTCTTCTTTCTCTTTCTCCTGCTAGGCTGATATGTCCTTTTCAAGGCCTGCTACTCCTTTCAGATTCCATTCTACCTCTCGGCAGCTCTTTCCATGCCCGCAGACCGTTGCTCACATCCCTGGGGCAGGCAATAACAAGCACAGGCCGCGCTGTCTTGTCAAGTATAGTTCATCCCTTCCTGCCGCTGAAAACGCCGTGACGACACGCTTCGGCGCCTCAAGTTTTCACTTGAAACGGCCGGTCGATTCTGTTATCTGTCGCCTTCGTCAATGATCCAGGAAGGCTCCAGTACTTGTTAGAAAACCTGTTGGACAATGGTATGGTTTTTCTGTATAACAATTCAGAAGAAAAGGATTTTTCAAGTTTTCCACAAGTGTGGATAAATATTTACGCTACCGTATATTCTCTTTCAACTTCGACGCACTTAGCGTCATCCTTGAGGTAGTATGGAAAGTCTGTGGCCGGAAGTTCTGCAAGCGGTTGAGAAAAGAATCAACCCCGGTACCTTTGATCGCTGGATAGGGCAGATCAGTTTTCTCGACTCCGACGATCTCACCGTCTACCTCGGTGTTCCCAGTCGCTTCACCCGCGACTGGATCAACGATCACGGTATCAAGGACATTCTCCAGCAGGAGTTCTCCACGCTGCGTTCGCGTGAGACCAAGGTGGTGCTGCGGGTGATACCGGGAAGCGACCAGGGAGAGGGCGGTACCGAACACGCCGCCGGTCGCTCCGACACCGGGAGCATCATCGACCGCTCGATCAGGGAAGCCGGTCTCAATCCCCGCTACCGTTTCGAAGACTTCGTAGTCGGTCCCTCCAACCAACTGGCCTACGCCGCCTGCACCTCGGTATCGGAAAACCCCGCCAGCAGCTATAATCCTCTCTTCATCTACGGCGGCGCCGGCCTGGGTAAGACACACCTGCTCAACGCCATAGGCTTTCGCATCATCGAACGCAACCCTTCGGCCCGGGTCATCTACTCCTCCACCGAGACCTTCATGAACGAGATGATCAATTCGCTCAAGAGCAAAAGCACCCATCGCTTCCGCGAGAAGTACCGTGATCAATGCGACGTCCTGCTAATCGATGACATCCAGTTCCTCTCCAAGAAGACCCAGACACAGGAGGAGTTTTTCCACACCTTCAACAATCTCTACGAGTCTCATCGGCAGATAGTAATCAGCTCGGACTCCTATCCCCAGGAAATTCCCGAGTTGGAAGAGCGCCTGCGCACCCGCTTCCAGTGGGGCCTGATTGCCGACATCCAGGCACCGGAGATCGAAACCCGCATCGCTATCCTGCAAAAGAAAGCGGAGAACGAGGGCCTGGACATACCGGAAGACGTGGCCATGTTCATTGCCTCGCAGATCAAGTCCAACATCCGCGAGATCGAAGGCTCTTTGAAACGCCTGCGAGCCTTTTCGGAAATGAGCGGCAAGGCCATAACACTGGACTTCACCAAGGAAGCCCTGAGCGAGACGCTCGGCACCAGGCGCCAACTCACCATAGACGACATCGTCAGGACCGTATCCACCCACTACAACGTCAAGGCCAGCGATCTCAGGGGCAGCCGCCGCCAGCGCGCCGTGTCTCGCCCCCGTCAGATAATCATGTTCCTCTGCCGTAATTTTCTCAACTCCACCTTTCCCGAGATAGGCCGGGCTCTCAACAAGGATCACTCCACGGTCATATCCGCCGTTCGCAAGGTTGAGTCCCTGCTCAAGACAGATTCCTCGGTCAGGGAAGCCGTGGAAGCGATAAAGAGGCAACTGGGCCTATGAGTGAAAGAGTTTACTGGCACGGCTGGGGTAATGTCGGTGGAAAATGCGTTTCACCGGGTGGAAACACTGTGAACAACTCGGGACGCGTCACCCATCAACATTTTCCTCACAATTTCTCTACAACCCGCTGTTGCCAGAAAAACCACGTAGACACTGCCTTTACCAACCATTTCAATCTTGTGACACGGCCTACTACTAATACTGGTTTTTTAATTCTAAATAGAGAAGTATTAGGGAAGTCGACATCGAGTGGATTCGCTGCCGACGGGCAGCCTAGCGGTTAATGGAGGGTCGTTATGGAATTCGTCATCGAGTCCGATAATCTGGCCAAGGGGTTGTACCGTGCCCAGGGCATCGTCGAAAGACGCACGGCCATGCCTATTCTCTCCAATGTGCTTTTTGAAACCGTCGATGATTCGATAAAACTGATGGCCACCGACCTGGAGGTGGGAATGACCTGTCGGCATCCGGCCGAGGTCAAGCAGGCCGGTTCTCTCACCGTTAACGCCAGGTACCTGTACGAGATAGTCCGGGGCCTGAAGAACCAGCCTGTTCATGTCAAGAAACTGGAAAACAACTGGGCCCAGGTCAGGTGCGGGAGCAACGAGTACAAGCTTCTGGGAATGCCGGCGGAAGATTTTCAGCAGTTGCCGGACATCAGCGATGTCGAACTGGTGGAGGTTTCCGGCGACGACTTGCAGCAAATGATAGAGAAAACATCCTTTGCCGTATCCACGGACGAATCGCGCTACAACCTGAACGGTTCCTTCCTCGAGAAGATCGATGGCAAGTACCGCATGACGGCAACCGACGGGCATCGCCTGGCGATGGTGGAAAAAGACATGGCCTCGGGAGGTGCCGGACCAAGCTTGAAGGAGGGTATTCTTATTCCCCGCAAGGGCCTGGTGGAGATGCGGCGGATTCTCGAGGCCGAGGAGGGTGCGGTCAAGATAGGGCACCATGGCAACAACTTCGTCTTCATCCAGGCCGAGGTGACGGTGGTGATGCGACTGCTGGAAGGACAGTTCCCCGATTACCGTCAGGTGGTTCCCGGTGAACAGAAGGTGAACGTCAAGCTATCACGAAAAGAGTTGATGGAGAGCCTGCGCCGGGTGAGCGTTTTCTCCTCCAATAAAAACCTGGGTCTGAAACTCGTCATCAGCAAGGGAAAACTGCTGGTTACCAGCTCCAATCCGGACATGGGCGAGGCCCGCGAGCAGATCGACGTCGAGTACGGCGGTGATGAGATGACGGTCGGCTTCAATGCCAAGTACCTGATAGACGCCCTGTCGGCCATGTCGGAAGACGAGGTGATGGTGTCGCTGGAAGACGATCTCTCACCGGGGGTATTCAGGCCGGTCGGTGACGATTCCTATACCTGCGTGATCATGCCCATGCGCATTTGAACAGGGGACAGTTGCCGGTAAAGAGCCTAAAGACGGAAAATTTCCGCAACCTGGCCAACCAGGAAATACAGCTGGCGCCCACCGCCAATGTACTGGTGGGACGGAACGGTTCGGGAAAGACCAGCACCCTGGAGGCGATCTATCTGGCCACCTCGCTGCGTTCCTTCAGGCAGGTACGATTGCGCGATGTGATCAGGCAGGGATGTGACTGGTCGCAGGTGGAAATTACCAGCGGGGATGTAAACACGCCGCTCGGACAAAGGGTGAAAATCCATGGTGGCGGGCGTACGGCCTGGCTGGGAGGAAGGCTGGTCAAGAAGGTGTCCAGCTACGTCGTCAACTGCCTCAGCATGGCCTTCACGCCGGACGACCTGTCCATGATAAAGGGTTCTCCGGAGAGAAGAAGAAATTTCCTGGATCGGGCATTGATGCTGCACCGAGCGGATCATCTGGAGAGGGTTCGCGCTTTCCAGAGGGTTCTGCGTTCGCGAAACAGCCTGTTGAAGGAAAAACGTCCCGGCTACCGGGAGATGCTGGATAGCTACACGGAGCAACTGTGCCGGCTGGCGGAGCCATTGTCTCAAGCACGCCGACAGGCGGTTGAACAGCTGGCTCCTTTGGCACGGCGGGCCTACGAGAGCATCTCCGGAACCAGTGAGGAGATGACCGTGACCTATGTTTCGGGCAGCCGGCGGCAGGGCGGTGAAAAAGGGGACTTGTACCAGGTGCTGCAGGCCGTCAGGACAAGGGACGAGCGCCTGGGATACACCAGCCGGGGACCGCAATTCGACGACCTGCAAATGGACATAGCCGGTCGCGATGCCAGGAAACTGGCTTCCCAGGGGGAGCAACGCAGCTGTGCCCTGGCACTGCTCATGGCTGTCGTGGAGTGGTTGCGGGACATGGACGGACGGTTGCCCGTCCTTCTGCTCGACGACGTATCCAGCGAGCTGGACAGCGGCAGGCGTGGCAGGTTGTTTTCCAGGTTGCTGGAAATGGGCAACCAGGTGATGCTTACGACCACCGATCCTCAGTATGCCAGCCAACTGCTGGCTGCCGAGGCCCGGCTGCTGGAGGTCGACCAGGGGGTAATCGAAGCAAAAAGGTAAGTGTAACATATTGATAAAATTACAATTTTATATAAACCGGGACCTCTTTTTTGCTTGAACTGCCGGCCCTGGCATGGTAGTTTGAAATGTGCCTGTTGGATGTATAATAATTATGTAAAAACAGGAAGTTACCAATGGAAGAAAAGCAACCTGTAAACACCTCGCCGGATAGAAAGTACGATGCCGACAAGATAAAGGTGCTGGCCGGACTGGAGGCGGTTAGAAAACGGCCGGCCATGTACATCGGCTCGACCTCGCTCGAAGGTCTCCACCACCTGGTGTACGAGGTAGTGGACAACTCCATCGACGAGGCACTGGCTGGATACTGTGATGAGATCAAGGTGACCATTCACTCGGACAACCGGGTTACCGTGGAAGACAACGGTCGTGGCATTCCCGTGGATATGCACAAGACCGAGGGAAAGCCAGCTGCGGAAGTGGTGATGACCACCCTGCATGCCGGCGGCAAGTTCGATGACAAGGCCTACAAGGTGTCCGGAGGGTTGCACGGTGTTGGTGTCTCTGTGGTCAACGCCTTGAGCAAGCAACTGGTGCTGGAGATCTTCCGGGAGGGCAAGATCTGGCGCCAGGAATACCAGCGAGGCGATCCCCTGGGTCCGTTGCAGGTGGTGGGGGAGACCGAACGCACCGGTACAAAGATCACTTTTCTGCCGGACGACGAAATATTCGAGACCACCGAGTTTCTCTTCGACGTCCTGGCCAGGCGCCTGCGGGAGTTGAGCTTCCTCAACCGCGGGGTGGCCATCGTTTTCCTGGATGAACGTTCCGGCAAGAACCGGGAGTTCAAGTACGACGGCGGCATCGTCAGCTTCGTGGAGCACCTCAATCGCAACAAGAACGCACTGCACGAGAAGGTGATATACCTTTCCGGGGAAAGCAACTCGGTCTCCGTGGAGCTGGCGCTGCAGTACAACGATGGATTCCAGGAGAACGTCTTCTCCTACGCCAACAACATCAACACCGTGGAGGGCGGCTCGCACCTGGTGGGCTTCCGCTCGGCACTCACGCGGACCATAAACGCCTACGCCCAGAGACAGGGACTGCTGAAGGACCTGAAGGAAAATCCCCAGGGGGAGGACATTCGTGAGGGACTGACGGCGGTGATCTCGGTGAAGTTGCTGGACCCGCAGTTCGAAGGCCAGACGAAGACCAAGCTGGGCAACTCCGAAGTGGAGGGGATAGTAAAGACCATAGTCAACGAACAGCTTTCCGACTTTCTGGAAGAGAACCCGCAGACGGCCAAGGTGGTTTGCAACAAGGGCATCCAGGCCGCCCGTGCCCGGCTGGCCGCGCGCAAGGCTCGGGAGATGGTGCGTCGCAAGGGGGCGCTGGAGAACATGAGCTTGCCCGGCAAGCTGGCCGATTGCCAGGAGAAGGATCCCAGCAAAAGTGAACTGTTCCTGGTCGAGGGCGATAGCGCCGGGGGCAGCGCCAAGCAGGGCAGGGACAGGGCCACCCAGGCCATACTGCCCCTGCGCGGCAAGATTCTCAACGTGGAAAGGGCTCGCTTCGACAAGATACTCTCCTCTGCCGAGGTGGCCACCATGATCGCCGCCCTGGGAACGGGGATCGGCAAGGAAGACTACGACATCTCCCGGCTGCGCTATCACAACATCATCATCATGACCGATGCCGATGTCGACGGCAGCCACATCCGTACCCTGCTGCTGACTTTCTTCTACCGGCAAATGCGCGAGGTCATCGAGCGCGGTCACCTTTACATCGCCCAGCCGCCACTTTACCGGGTTACCAAGGGCAAGACGGCCTTGTACCTCAAGGACCAGAAAGAACTCGACGACTACCTGTTGCGCCTGGGTTCCAGTCGCCTGCAGGTGACCACGGGGGGAGGAAGCGGCCAGACCGTGGCCGGCGCCGAACTGGAAGAACTGTGCCGGGAGATTCTCCAGTACCAGGAGGTCCTCGGCCAGGTGGGTCGGCGCAAGGACCGGCGCATCGTCGATGCCATTATCATGGCCACCGACATGAACGCCGCCTCGGTGGAAGACAAGGCCGCCCTGACCAGGCAGATAGAAAGCATCCAGGAATACCTGGAGAGATTCCACCCCGAGGTGTTGCCCCTGTATCCGGTCCTGGAAAAGGACCCCCAGTACAAGGGAGGCTATCTGCTGCGCATAGAGAGCCACGAGAACGGAACCCGCAAGGAGACCTACGTCGATCGTGATTTCCTTTCCCGCTCGGATTTCGAAAAACTCCGCCAGCTGCGGGCCACCATCGAGAGCCGCGGTGGTCCGCCCTACCTGGTAAGCGACGGCAAGGAACGACAGGAAGAGACCTGGGGCCTGGGCCAGTTGCTAGCGCACGTGTTGGAAGCGGGGCAGAAGGGCCAGACCATCACCCGTTACAAGGGTCTGGGCGAGATGAACCCGGAGCAGCTCTGGGAAACCACCATGAACCCGACGACGCGGACACTGCTGCAGGTCAGGGTGGATGACGCCGTGGCCGCGGACGAGATATTCACCATGTTGATGGGAGACGCGGTGGAACCCAGGCGGGAGTTCATAGAGAAGAATGCACTGGATGTGACCAACCTCGACATCTAGGCTTCCAGCAGAGGCGAAAAGCCTCCTGGCGTCGGTTAGGGCCTGGCCGACGGGAGGGAACATGCGAACGGCGTTTCTGGGCATCGGTGGTTATCTGCCACCGCGGGTAGTCAGCAACGACGAGCTGGCGGAAATGATGGAGACCAGCAACGAGTGGATCGTGGAAAGAACCGGCATTCGCACCCGCCACTGGATCGACCGGGAATGCGGGGCCAGCGATCTCGCCGTGCCCGCCAGCCGGCAGGCGCTGGCGGACGCCGGGGTGGCGCCGGAGGAGATCGACTGCATCATCCTGGCCACCCTGTCTCCGGATCACACCTTTCCGGGAACCGCCTGCTTCCTGCAAGAAAAGCTGGGGCTGAAGGGAATACCGGCACTGGACATCCGCAACCAGTGCTCGGGGTTCATATATTCACTGGCGGTGGCCGATGCCTTCATCAAGACCGGGCAGTACCGGCGCATCCTGCTGGTGGGAGCAGAGGTGCACTCCACCGGTCTCGACAAGACCACCCGCGGCCGCGACGTGGCCTGCCTGTTCGGCGACGGCGCCGGGGCGGCGGTGCTGGGTCCCTGCGAGGAGACGGAGCGGGGAGTCCTGTCCACGCACCTGCATGCCGATGGTCGTTATGCCCGGGAGTTGTGGATCGAGGTGCCGGGATCGCGGTTTTTCCCCCAGCGCCTGGATGTCGCCATGGTGGAGCAGGGCCGGCATTTCCCGCGCATGAACGGCCGGCGCGTGTTCGTGGAGGCGGTGCGCCGCATGCCGGAAGTTATAGGCGAGGCGCTGGCGGCCAATTCCCTGTCCGTGGATGACATCGATCTGTTCGTGCCCCACCAGGCCAACCAACGCATCACCGAGGCCGTGGCCAAGCAGATCGGCATGCCAGCCGAGAAGGTGTTTTCCAACATCGACAAGGTCGGCAACACCACGGCAGCCAGCATTCCCCTGTGTCTGCGTGACGCCTGTCTCCAGGGAAAGCTGCAGCGCGGGCACCTGGTGCTGCTGGCCTCGTTCGGCGCCGGCTTCACCTGGGCCGCGGCGCTGCTGCGCTGGTAAAGGAGTCTTGTCGGCTAGCCGGAGTCGGGCAGGGTGGGACCGTCATCGAGGGGGTCTTCACCGGTGGGCTCGCCGAGGTTGGGATCGATTCCCAGGGGGGTGAACAGGGCCCGCCGGGACGTGCTCAGCCGGCAAATCTTCTCGGCCAGCTCCTTCTTGGAAACGTACAACTCCTCGCGACGGCCGGACTCGTGTTCCAGCTTCAGGCACAGTTCCAGCGGGGAGGGACTGCGGGCGTCTATCTCCCGGATGGTGGGAGCCAGGAAGTGTACCAGTCGTTTCACCAGCTCGGGAACCAGTTGCTTGTCCAACACGTCCCGGCCGTCCAGGCTGACGGTAGACAGGGTGCCGCCACAGCGGTAGAGGGCCAGCAGCGACGGCTGCAGTTGCTGCCAGAGCAATTGCAGGGTGTCGATGTGCTCCGGTCCAAGCAGCTGGCGATCCACGGGTTCGGGCTGGCCGCTGTCGTCGATACGAAACAGCTCCACGGACTGCGGGTCGTTCTTGGACATGCGCACCAACAACCCATCACCGGAGGCGGCCTGCCGGCGTATGAATCTCATGCTGACCCGCTCGTCGCTGTCGTTTATCTCGGCCAGCAGGGTGTCATCCAGGCGTTGCGAATGGGCCACCGGCTCCCGCTTCAACCAGGCCTTTTTCAGTCCCACCGGGATTTCGTGCTTGCCGGGCAGGATGTCGGCGAAGCGACGGGGCTGGGAAAACATCTCCACCGCGGAGGCATCTACCGCGTAGGTGCAACAGATGCCGGCCACGTCGGTAATCTCCACCGAGACCCGGTAAGCGGAATCGTCCAGTAGACAATGCAAGCGGTTGGCCTGCAGCGGCAGCAAGGCCGGGCGGAAGAACTGCTGGAAGGCCTGTCGGCAGGCCTGCTGCTGGGCCTGCAGGCGGGCCTGCAGATCGGCCAGCACCCGCTCGGCCTCGGCGATTACCTCTGCCTTGCCCTGCTTGATGGCGCGGTTCACCTGGTTGGAGCAGCTGTGGGCTATGGCCAGCAGCGTCTTCTGTTGCTCTTGCCGGTTGGCGGCGCTGCGCTCGATGTAGCCGAGCAGGTCCTGCTTGAAGGCGTCGATCTCCTCCATGAAGGCGGCCAGCCACTCGCGCCGGGACTGCATCTGCTCGCGCAGGTTCTCGATCTGCTCGTCGAGTCCCAGGACCTTGACGGACATGTCGACCATGTCGCGCAGCAGCTGCAGGGTGTCCTCCTGGGCTGGGAACTCTGTCAGGTCGCCGTACAGGTATTTCATGTGCTCGAGTGTAGTATGTCTCACGGCAGCCCGTCAAACCGTATAATCCGCTGATATTGTTGATTTATCGTTAGTTGCGGGGGCGGAAATTCGTTGACATGAACGCTCCGTGGTGTTACACCGGCAAGCGATTCTTTTCGAAGAATCACCGGGTTGCGAACCCGTGGCAGGAAAGGTGGAGGGAGCATGGCCGAGTCGGCAATAAAGTATCAGGTCAACATCGAAGACGAGATGAGGAACTCCTATCTCGACTACGCCATGAGCGTCATCATCGGCCGGGCCCTGCCGGATGTACGCGACGGCCTCAAGCCGGTGCACCGGCGCATCCTCTATGCCATGTACACCGAGGGATTGCTGCACAACCGCAAGTATTCCAAGTGCGCCGGTGTGGTCGGCGAGGTGCTCAAGAAGTACCATCCCCACGGCGACGCGGCCGTGTACGAGGCGCTGGTACGCATGGCCCAGGACTGGAACATGCGCTACCCGCTGGTCGATGGGCAGGGTAATTTCGGTTCCATCGACGGCGATCCCCCCGCCGCCTACCGCTACACCGAGACCCGCATGGCCCGCCTGGCCGAGGAGATGCTGGCCGACATCGAGAAGGAAACCGTCGACTTCGTTCCCAACTTCGACGGCTCCGCCCAGGAACCGACCATCCTGCCCGCGCGCCTGCCCAACCTGCTCGTCAACGGCTCCACGGGCATCGCCGTGGGCATGGCCACCAACATTCCTCCCCACAACCTGTCCGAGGTGGTGGCCGCTACCATATACCTGATACGCCATCCCGACTGCAGCGTCGACGACCTCATGCAGCTGGTACCCGGTCCGGACTTTCCCACCGGAGGTATCATCTATGGCACCGGCGGAATCAAGCAGGCCTACCATGGTGGCCGGGGAGTGGTGGCGGTGCGGGCCCGGGTGGAGCAGGAAGAGCGGGGCAAGGGACGCCAGGCCATAGTGGTCACCGAGGTCCCCTACCAGGTGAACAAGGCCCGCCTGGTGGAACGGATAGCCGAACTGGTACGCGACAAGAAAATCAGCGGCATCTCTGACCTGCGCGACGAGAGCGATCGCCGCGGCCTGCGCGTGGTGATCGAGCTGAAGAAAGACGCCGTCTACGAGGTGGTGCTCAACCAGCTGTTCAAGCACACCCCCATGCAGAGTTCCTTCGGGATCATCATGCTGGCCATAGTCGGCGGCCAGCCGCGGGTGCTGGACCTGAAACAGATGCTGGAGCACTACGTGGATCACCGCCGCGAGGTGGTACGCCGGCGCTGCAGCTACGAGTTGAAACAGGCCCGCGCCCGGGCCCACATACTGGAAGGGCTGATCATAGCCCTGGACAACATCGATGCCGTGATCAACCTGATCCGGGCCAGTCGCGATGCCGCCCAGGCCCGACAAGGGTTGATGGAACAGTTCGACCTTACCGAACTGCAGGCCCAGGCCATCCTCGACATGCGCTTGCAGCGTCTCACCGGGCTGGAGCGGCAGAAGATAGAGCAGGAGCTCGAGCAGCTGCGCGCCGAGATCGAACGCCTGGAAGCCATACTCGACGACCTGGGCAAGCTCATGAACGTGGTGGTGGAGGAGCTCGAGCAGGTGGCCAAGAGCTACGGTGATGCCCGCCGTACCGAGATCACCACCCAGACCCAGGAGATCACCGTCGAGGATCTGCTGGTCGACGAGGATCACGTGGTGACCGTGAGCCATGCCGGTTACGTCAAGCGCACCCCGCTGAACACCTACCGGCGCCAGCGCCGGGGCGGACGGGGGCGCAGCGGCATGAACACCCGCGAGCAGGATTTCGTGGAGAAGGTCTTCATCGCCTCCACCCACTCCACCATCCTGGTGATCACCCAGACGGGTCGAGCCCATGCCCTGAAAGTTCACCAGTTGCCGGAGGCGGGTCCGGCCGCCAAGGGCACGGCCATCGTCAACCTGGCGCGGCTCAAGTCCTCGGAGGCGGTGGCCGCCATCGTGCCGGTGCGCAGCTTCGAGCAGGCCGAGGGCCAGTACCTGTGCACCGTTTCCCGCCGGGGCTACATCAAGAAAAGCCGGCTGGAGCTGTTCGCCAACATCAACGTGGCCGGCATCAAGGCCATGGGCGTTGATGAAGGCGACGAGGTCATCGCCGCCAGCCTCACAGCCGGCGAACAGGAAATCCTCATCAGTACCCGCAACGGCATGACGGTGAGGTTCCGCGAGGCCGAGGTTCGCGCCATGGGCCGGGTGGCCCGGGGGGTGCGGGGTATACGCCTGCGCGACAACAATGATCGGGTGGTGTCGATGGAGGTGGTGGATCCCGGTGCCACCATTCTCACCGTGACCGAGAACGGGTACGGCAAGCGCTCGGAGCTTGACGAGTACCGTCTCATTGCCCGCGGCGGCGTGGGCGTCAAGACCTGCAGCATCACCGGAAAGACCGGGCCGGTGGTGGGAGTGATGCAAGTGGCCAACGACGATGACCTGATGTTGATCACCGACGGAGGCATGATAATCCGCACCAGCGTCACCGGCATTCCCATCCTGGGGCGTGATACCCAGGGAGTGCGCCTGATTGACCTGAAGGAGGGGCAGCGCGTGGTGGGCCTGGCCCGGCTGGCGGAACACGAAGAGGAAGAGGAAGGCCGTTGAGAAGGGTCGAGCAGCTACTGCTGGCCTTGCTGGTGCCGGCGTTGATGACCTGCCAGGGTGACGATTACCAGGGGCAGATGACCCGGGGCATGGAGATGATTTACGAGGGGGCCTACCAGGACGCCGAGATATACTTCCTGGCCCTGGCTCGGCGCCTGAGCCGCAGAGACGATCCCCAGGCGCTGTCGTGGCGGGCCCGGGCACTGTACCAGGCCGGCAAGGTGGAACATCTTTACCTGGGTGAACCGCGCCGGGCGGTGGCCCGGCTGCGCGAGGCCCTCAAGCTGGGAATAGAGGGCAACCTGGCTTTCCAGGTACAGCTGGAGATAGCCAACATCTTCTACGATCGCCTGCGCGACTACCGCAACGCCTCCCTGGAGTTCGAAAGGCTGATCAACCAGTTTTCCGACCAGCAGGACACCGGGCCCTATCGTTACCGCATCGCCCAGTGCTATTTCACCCTGCGTCAGTTCGACCAGGCCCGGGCCGAGGCCCGCCTGCTGGTGGAAAGTCACAAGGACACCAGGCTGGCCGCCGAGGGCATGCTGCTGCTGGCCAACTCCTACTACGTCGAGGGCCGCTATCGAGAGGCGGCCGAGGCCCACGCCAAGCTGCAGCTCATGCATCCCTCGGACGACATCGCTTCACGCAGCCTCTACGAGCAGGGACTGTGCTACCAGCAACTGGGTGCTTTGCCCAGGGCCGAGCGGGCTTTCCTGGCGGCACTGCCGCACCACCCGCGCCCGGACATCGTCCAGATCAGCCTGAGCCAGGTGCGCGAGCAGATGCGCAAGGAGGGATTTCCGGGGCAGGAAGTCGAGGCGACGGCAAGACCCGGTAATGCTCGCCCGGCGACGTCGCCGCCTGCCCCCTCCTTTCGCAGGGCGGCACCGGCGGTGAAGCCCTCCGGGGGCAAGGCAAGCGGGAAAGAGCCGGTGACCGGGACGACGACCGGCAAGGCCGGGGCCCCGCGCCCCGGCAAGACAGCCGATACGCAGACCCGGCCAGCTGCGGCAACCGGTGCGCGCCAGGAGTCCCGGCCCGGCCCGGCAGGGAAAGGAAAGGCCGAGCCCGCCACCGGTTCCACCCCGGAGGAACATGGCCAGCAGCGAGGGAACCGGCGGCAACCAGGACTGGAGGAAACGGGCCGGAAGCGTGGTAAACCGGCAACCGGTGACTCCGGCGCGCCGGCGAGCGGTGCCTCGGCCGGGCCGGCTGCAACAACGGGGCAGGCACCACCGGAAAAAAAGCAGCCGGTAAAGAAAACGGACACTGCCCCGGAAAAACCCTCTCCCGTGCCCGGCCCTGGCAAGTAACAACTTGTTTTTTGTAGGGAAAAGCACGGTACGGTCGACACCGCCGGAAAAGGTCCTTCAAGAAAAATTTTCTATCAAAACTGTTGATCTGGCATCCATGGCGTGATATGTCCCTGCGGCGCTGGAGGAGCTGGTGTGGAAAGGGTCAGATTCCCTGAGAAAGGTAGCACCTTACCTGAACATCGGCAGCATGTTTCTCGGCTGCATGGTGGTCGGAGTGGGAATCGGCTACTGGCTCGACGGCAAGCTGGGTACCAAGCCCTGGCTGTTGCTGGCCGGGTCGTTGCTGGGTATGGCTTCGGGATTCTACCACTTTTTCAAGATAGTCCTGCACCTTGACAGGCGCCGGGCAGAGGATGGCGACGGAGAGGATGACCAAGCGTAACGTCAGCGGCACCGGCCGAGCGGCACGGCTTCCGTACCTGTTCATCGTCCTGCTGGGCCTGGCCGGAGGAACCGCGGCCCTGCTGCTGGGCGGCACCACTTGGCACTCGGCCGGCCTGGGCTGGGGCCTGGCTTGCCTGCTGGGCCTGGCCGGCTGGTGGGGAATAAGCCGGGCACTGGCGGTGGACCTGCAGCGGCTCATGCGGGCCGTCTTCGGAGGCATGCTGGTGCGCCTGGCGGTAAGCGGGTTGCTGCTGGGCCTGGTGGTGGGGCTCACGGCCCTTTCCGCCGAGGGTTTCGTCGGCGGGTTGCTGGGTGGTTTCCTGGTTTTCATGTTTGTCGAGATCGTGGCCATCGAGCGGCATGCCAGACGTGGCACCGCCACTGCGGGAGTATCCGACAATGCTTGAACACGGAGCACACGCGGCCGGGAACGTTGGCGAGCAGGTCAAGAACATGATCCTGCACCACATCATCAACGGCTGGGAGATAGAAGTGCCCTCCTCTCACTGGGGATCGTCGGTGGAACTCGATTCCCACCTGTGGCACTTTCAACTGGCCGGGATCGATGTCAACATGTCCATCAGCAAGCACGTGATCATGATGTTCGTGGCGGCGGGCCTGCTGCTGCTCATGGCCTTGCTGCTGCGGCGCAAGATCGCCCTGGTGCCCCGAGGCTTCCTGTCCATGATCGAGGGCTTCGTCCTGTTCATTCGCGACGAGATCGCCGTGGCCACCATGGGCAAGCACCATGCCCCCAGCTACACGCCCTTCCTGTGCACCACTTTCTTCTTCATCCTCACCTGCAACCTGCTGGGCCTGATACCATACGGCTCGACGGCCACGGGCAACATCTCGGTCACCGCCGGGTTGGCCTTCGTGGCCTTCGTGGCCATCCAGTTTGCGGGCATGCGCCAGATGGGAGTTTTTGGTTACTTCCGGCACCTGGTGCCCCCCGGGGTTCCCTGGTGGCTGGCACCGGTGATGATCGTGGTGGAGATCCTGGGCATCTTCGCCAAGCCCTTTGCCCTGTGTGTGCGGCTTTTTGCCAACATGACCGCCGGGCACGTCGTCATCCTCAGCCTGATCGGACTCATCTTCGTCATGGGCCTGGCGATCTCCCCGGTCACCGTGGGCTTCGGGGTGTTCATGTACATCCTGGAAATCTTCGTGGCTTTCTTGCAGGCATACATTTTTACCATGTTGACTTCGCTTTTCATCGGCTTGTTGGTAGCCGGAGAACATTGAGAGTTCGAAACAGCTAACATCCAAGGAGGCAGAAAGATGCTGGCACATCTGGCGGCAGGAATCGGAGCAGGGTTGGCGGTTATCGGCGGAGCCTACGGCATCGGTCGCATCGCCGAGGGCGCCATGCATGGTACGGCACGCCAGCCGTCCGCTTCGGGCGACATCCGTACCTCGATGATCATCGCGGCGGCCTTGATCGAGGGCGTGACCCTCTTTGCCGAGGTCGTTTGCATCCTGATGGCGCTGAAGTAACAACCCGGCCACCCGGACATAGTCCACCCGGGGCCCGTAACGCACTGGAGGTGCGGCATGGCCCTATTGTACGAAGTATCGACCAGCGCGGCCAGCATGCTGGCCGGGTCTGCAGGCGAGGGAGAGAGCTTCTCCTTGATGGCGGTCCACCCGGGCACTCTGATCTGGACCATCATCATCTTCGTCGTGTTGCTGCTGGTGCTGGGCAAGCTGTTGTGGAAGCCAGTACTCAAGGCGGTAGGCGAGCGGGAAAAGCGTATCCGCGATGCGCTGGATCGCGCCGACAAGGCCCAGGCGGAAGCCGAGCAGGCCCTGGAGCAACAGAAGCAGGTCCTCGACGAACAACGCCGCGAGGCCTCGGCCTTCCTGGCCCGGGCCAAGGAAGAGGCCCAGGAGGCCGGCAACGAGTTGCTGCAGAAGGCCCGCCAGGAAGCCGGTGAACTGGTCGAGCGCTCCCGGCGTCAGATCGAGGAAGAAAAAACGCGGGCGCTGGCGGAACTGCGGACCCAGGCCGTGGACCTGGCCATCCAGGCCGCCGGCCACCTGCTGAGCAAGACCCTCGACGAGGAGAGCCACCGGCGCATCGTCCAGGAGTACATCGACAGCCTGCCGGCCCACCTGAAGGCCAGGCACTGATCGCTCCCGGCCGTGTGCCGACGGGGCGGGTGCCGAGCTTTTTCTCCCTGTTCACGAGGATCGTCTCTGGAGCCGCGGTGTGCGGTTTTGCCGGGGCCGGCGGCACGCCGCCGGGGACCGACGTCGCCGCGGAGAGGGAAGACACTCCGGGCGGGTGAATGCCGGCGGCGGGTTTTGTGGTTGTTTTTATGGCGGCGGGGGGTATCATGCGCCCGATGAGTCCCGACGTCAGGTTGAGAAAACCCCCCCGGCTCCGTGCCGGTGACCGGGTGCGCCTCGTCGCCCCGGCCAGCCCGTTCGCCAGCGGACCCTTCAACTCGGGTTGCCGGGTGTTGCGCCGCCTGGGGATCGAGCCGCTGGTGGAGCGCGAGGAGTTCTCCCGGGAGGGATTCCTGGCTGGCAACGATCGCAGCCGGGTCTTTCGCCTGGTGGGCGCGCTGCAGGAGCGGCAGAGCAGCGCCGCCTGGTGCATCCGCGGCGGCTATGGCTCGGCGCGCCTGCTCGATCTGCTGCGTCCCGAGCCGGCCGGTTACCACGCCAAGGTGCTGGTGGGTTTTTCCGATGCCACCGCCCTGCTGCTGGCCTTCTCCCGGCCGGGGGGATTCGTCACCTTCCACGGGCCGGTGGTCACCCAGCTGGGCCGCTTGCCCCGGGGAGCGCTGCAGTGGTTGCGGCGGCTGCTGTTCGACCCGCGGGTTCCCGGGCGGGTGCCGCTGGGACGACTCAAGACCCTGGTGGGCGGGCGCACCCGCGGCTTCCTCTACGGGGGCAACCTGTCGATACTGGCCAGCCTGGTGGGAACGGAGTTCCTGCCCTCGCTGGCGGGGGCCATCCTCTTTATCGAGGACACCG